>SKIX01000226.1 GCA_007116195.1 Marinospirillum sp.
AGGTCAACACCCGCACCTGTGTGTGCAGAAACCCAGACGCGCTGTGGCCGCCCCTGATCATCCCGGTCAATGCGTGGCGACTGGTCCAGTAAGTCCAGCTTATTGAAGACCAGCAGTGCTGGCACTTCATGAGCATGAATCTCTTCCAATACCTCTTGCACTTGAAAGAGGTTATCTTCTCTTTCCTGGCTAGCCGCATCCACCACATGCAGCAAGAGTGTAGCCTCTGAAGCTTCCTGCAGTGTCGCCTGAAAGGCCTCAACCAACTTATGCGGCAGATGACGGATAAAGCCAACCGTGTCAGCCAGGATCACTGGGCCAACATCGCCCACGTCCAGACGCCTCAGTGTTGGGTCGAGGGTGGCAAAAAGCTGGTCAGCAGCATAAACACCCGAGGCTGTCATCCGGTTAAACAAGGTGGACTTACCGGCATTGGTATAACCCACCAAAGAAACCGCTGGAATTTCAGCCTGAACACGCGCACGTCGGCTATTTTCACGCTGGGTACGCACCTTCTTGAGTCGACGGTGAATGGCACTAATTCTGGCTCGCAGCAGGCGGCGATCTGTTTCTAGCTGAGTCTCGCCTGGGCCCCGCAAGCCAATCCCCCCTTTTTGCCGCTCCAGGTGAGTCCAGCCTCTGACCAAACGGGTGCTCATAAACTCTAATTGCGCCAGTTCAACCTGCAACTTGCCTTCATAGGTGCGTGCTCGCTGAGCAAAAATATCCAGAATCAATCCAGTGCGATCCAGCACCCGACATTCCAGGGCTCGTTCCAGATTGCGCTCTTGAGAAGGTTTAAGGCTGTGGTTAAACAGAACGAGATCCGCTTGCTGCTCTTTGACAGCCTGGCGCACTTCGTCCAGCTTGCCTTCGCCGATAAAGTATTTGGGGGAGGGGTGGGAGCGGCTACCTCGAATCAAAGCAACCGCCTGACCACCGGCAGAACGAACCAGCTCTTGAAATTCCTGGGAATCTTCACGGTCCGCTTCTTCTTGCATGTCCAAATGGACAAGGACGGCCTTATCACCGCCCTTTTCGCGTTCAAAAAACAATCAGTAACTCCGAGAGCTTAAGCTTCTTCGCCTTCATCTTGAGCAGGCAGGCGCACATTACGGGTAGGAACCACGGTCGAAATGGCGTGTTTGTAAACCATTTGACTCACCGTGTTACGCAGCAAAATAACAAACTGGTCAAAGGATTCAATTTGGCCTTGGAGCTTGATGCCATTAACCAAAAAGATCGACACAGGAATGCGCTCTTTGCGTAGGAGGTTCAGGTAAGGATCTTGTAGTGTTTGCCCTTTAGACATGGCTTGTCTCCCTTTAACATTAGAATTTTATAGGTTGTGCTTTTTTAGTGAACCTAAAGCTATTATAAACCGCTTAATCGCGACTTGTCTGACATTTATGTTGCTGGTGCACAAAATTCGCTAGCCTGAGCAACCACCTGTTGTAGCAAGTTGGGCTGCTCGGCAGCTAACCAGTTTAAGTCAGGCCAGGAGCGCATCCAGGTTAATTGGCGCTTGGCAAGCTGACGAGTTGCGGCAACGCCCTTTTCGAACATTTCTTGCTGGGTAAGTTCACCTTCCAAATATTGCCAAACCTGGCGATAACCCACAGAGCGCATAGACGGCAAGCCCAAGTGTAGGTCTTGGCGCGCTTTAAGGCCTTCCACTTCTTGTAAAAAGCCAGCGTCCAGCATAAGTTGAAAACGCTTTTCAATGCGCTGGTGAAGCAGCTTACGGTCGCTGGGCGCCAACCCCAATTGCAGGGTACGCCAGGCAAAAGGCTGGTGCTCCTGCTCCTGCCAAAGCTGAGTCCGAGTTTTGCCCGTTAGCTCCCATAATTCCAAGGCGCGCAGAGTGCGCTGTGGGTCTGTAGGTGCAATGCGTTTTGCCGACTCAGGGTCAAGCTCAGCCAGACGTTGATGCAGTGCAGGGCAGCCTCGTTGCTGTAACTCAGCTTCCAGGCGAGCGCGAAGGCGAGGGTCAGCGGCGGGCAAGTTGGAATCTCCGGCCAGCAAGCGTTGAAAATATAACGAGGTGCCGCCTACTAATAAAGGAATACGCCCAGCAGCCGTTATTTCCTGCATCGCCTGCAGCGCATCACGCCGAAAATCACCTGCCGAGTAGGCATCGGCTGGATCACGAATATCGATTAACCGATGCGGTGCTCGTTGCAGAGTCGCGGCATCCGGCTTAGCCGTACCTATATCCATACCCCGATAAACCAGTGCAGAATCGACACTAATCAGTTCGCAGGGTAGCTGCTCGACCAGCGTTATCGCTAAATCTGTTTTACCTGAAGCGGTTGGGCCTAGTAAAAAAATTGCAGGTGGTCGCTTATCCTGTGAGTTCACTCGCTTCACTGCCCCCTTAAAAACATTTTATCGAGATCTTGCAGCGTCAACTGAAACCACGTCGGCCGACCATGATTACACTGATCGCTGCGCTCGGTTGCTTCCATATCGCGCAACAGCGCATTCATTTCAGGCAGGTTGAGTTGACGCCCTGCCCTTACCGAGCCATGACAAGCAAGGGTAGCGAGCACCTCATTCATTGAAGCCTCCAGACTACGGCTAGTGCCATAGCGTTTCAGCTCCTGAAGCAAGTCGGGTATCAGCTGTGACCCCTTAGAACCCTGTAACAGTACCGGTAAAGAACGCACGGCAACCTCTTGCGGCCCCAAAGCATCGAGCTGAATACCCAGATCGAGCAAAAGTTCAGACTGCTGCTCTGCGACCTCAACCCACTCTTCGTCCAAACTCAGGGTTTCTGGCACCAAGAGGGGCTGAGCCGCTAAAGGGCGATCTAACCAACTAAGCTTCAAGCGCTCATAGGTAATTCGCTCATGGGCAGCGTGCATATCCACCACCACCAAACCCTGCTGATTTTGAGCCAGTATATAAATGCCTTGTAACTGGGCTAGCGCGTAGCCCAAGGGCGGAATAGCTGCACTCTCTTCTGTCGCAGCTTCAGGCTGCTTGGGTAGAGCCAAAGCCTGGTAAAAATTCAGGCTTTCAGCAATTCGGTTTTCATCCACATCTGTGCGAGCCGGGTGACTCCTCGTCAGATTTAAACCCTGTTGCTGGTGCGGCGAAGAAGTTGTAGCACTCAGCGGCGCTTGCACACTTTCAAGGCTGCTAGCGACTGAGGGTTCAGGAGCAGGTGTTTTTTCAGCCCCTAATAAGGCTTGGCCTAAACGGCGATGCAAGGATGAAAAAATAAAATCATGCACCCAGCGCCCATCACGAAAGCGAACCTCATGCTTGGTTGGATGCACATTGACATCAACAATTGTTGGGTCTACATCCAGCCAGAGCACAAAAACAGGGTGGCGACCTGAGTAGAGCACATCCTGATAGGCTTGGCGTATAGCATGAGCTACCAGACGGTCACGCACGACTCGACCATTCACAAAAAAGTACTGACGATCCGCCTGAGCACGGGCATAAACCGGCAAGCCAACCCAGCCGCGCAAATGAATGCCGCTTGCGACTGCATCCACCACCAGAGCCTGTTGTAGAAATTCACGCCCCAGAAGCTGGCCTAAACGGCGAGTAACAGCCTGGTCATCGGCAGTAGTAACCGCTTCTAGTTGATGCAGCGTCTTGCCCTGGTGGCGCAAACTAAAGCCTACATCTTGGCGAGATAGAGCCAAACGGCGAAAAGTCTCTTCCAGGTGTGAAAACTCGGTACGCTCAGTCCGCAAAAATTTACGCCGCGCTGGCGTGTTAAAAAAGAGGTCACGAACAACCAGGCTCGTTCCTTTAGGGTGGGGTGCAGGAGTAACCTGAGGCTGCATATCACGCCCCTCCGCAACCACTCGCCAGCCTTTGCCAGAGGTATCCGTTGAGGTGATTAGCTCTAAACGTGAAACCGAGCTAATTGATGCCAAGGCTTCGCCACGAAAGCCTAAACTGGCAACACCTTCAAGATCATCCAGAGTTGCTATTTTACTGGTCGCATGACGCGCCAAAGCCAGCGGTAAATCGGCTTCTGCCAGGCCGTGTCCGTTGTCACGTACTCGTAAAAGTTTGATGCCTCCCGCTTCAGCTTCAACATCGATTTGATCAGCGCCTGCATCCAGAGCATTTTCCATCAGCTCTTTTAAAACCGAAGCAGGGCGCTCAACCACTTCACCTGCCGCTATCTGGTTTGCCAGGCGCGGAGTTAAGACCTGAATGCGCTGAGCAACGGAGCTCATGAAGAAGGAACCCTCAGAGTCTGACCCACGCGAATAGTATCGCCATTCAAGTTATTAAGTGCCCTTAATTCGCGAATATCGACACCCTTGCGACGAGCTATTTCAGACAAGGTATCACCACGGCGAATGGTATAGCGAGTTTCGCCCTGGTTACTGGATGCCGCTAACAGCGTATTGGGCGGTGGGTTTTCGCGAAAATAGTCTTTGATCGCTTCAGCTATTTGTGTACCCATTTGCCGTTGGTAGCTAGGATCACGCAGGCGGCGCTCTTCTTGAGGGTTGGAGATAAACCCAGCTTCCACCAGCATGGAAGGCATATCTGGCGACTTGAGAACCACGAAGCCCGCTTGTTCGACATTACGCCGATGCAAGCGATTAATTTGCCCCATATTAGTCAGCACTCTTGAACCGGCTTTCATACTTTCTGAAAGAGTGGCTGTCATGGACAGGTCGACCAAAACACCAGCGAGCGTATCATCTTTATCACCCAGGGTTAGCACCCCTTCAACTCCGCCGATTAGGTCGGCACGGTTTTCACTATCGGCCAGCCAACGTGCTGACTCAGAGCTGGCTCCGCGCTGTGAAAGCACATACACAGAGGAGCCTCGAGGTTGAGGGGAGCGATAAGCATCCGCATGAATTGAAACAAAAAGATCAGCACGAGCCTTACGCGCCAGCTCTACCCGTCGCCGCAAGCCGACATAATAGTCACCGGTGCGAGTTAGCACGACTTCAAACGCCGGGTCTTGGCTGATAATGCGTTCCAGCTGTTTTGAAATACCCCAAACCACATGTTTTTCCAGAGTGCCTCCGGGGCCAATCGCACCTGGATCTTCACCGCCATGGCCTGGGTCGATCGCTATAACGATACGGCGCTCTTCTCTTGGCAAGGCCTCACGCGGTGGTGCTCTTTCCACACGTGCCTGCTCAGGCATCACCAGATCGACGACCAAGCGATCGCCATATTGTTCGTTAGGGCGCAGCAAAAAACTACGAGGCTGAACGTCTCGATCCAGGTCTAAGACCACGCGCAAGTCTCGATTATCACGAGCAGCATGACGAATACGGCTAATCGGCGTTCGATCCAGGTTGACACTACTCAAGTCAGCACTTAAACGCACCTGACTAATATCTATAACCAGGCGCTTGGGGTTCTCCAGCATAAACACTCGGTGCTGGGTAGGCCCGCTTAAATCGAAAACCAGGCGAGTGTGGTCAGGAGCAGGCCAAATTCGCAGCCCTTCAATTCGTGAAGCAGCCGCCAAAGGCGAGCCTAGCAGAAAAGCAATGAGCAAAAGCCAAGATAAGAGGAAACGCACAGAGGAGGTGATCATGCAGTCAAACCCTGTTACTAAGACAAAGCCGCCAAGGCTTGCTGACCTAAGGGCGTGAGTGCTTCGACAAGAAGATGACGACCTTCAGGCTCAGCCAAGGTGAAAGTTAAGCGCAAATCAGGTTCAGGTAGAAAACCCTGACCTTTCGTCGGCCACTCGATCAAACAGAGAGCCCCTTCATTAAAATAATCACGTATACCGATCATTTCCAATTCTTCAGGGTCAGCTAGGCGATAAAGATCAAAATGATAAATAGTTTGCTGGTCGAATACATAGGGTTCGACCAGGGTATAGGTGGGGCTTTTTACCGCACCCTGGTGCCCCAGCTCTCGGATTAAGCCCCGAGTAAAAGTTGTTTTACCACTACCCAGGTCACCCTCTAAGTAAATAACGCCTTGCTCTACAGCCTGTGCCAAGCGTGCGCCCAAGGCAACCTGTTCCTGCTCATTGCTAAGATGAAAGTGAGCCTGCATCCTGACCACCTAAAAATTACAGTATAGCGTGTTTGTTAAAAGAACCCTAAACGCCCGAGTTAACCCCTGCACGCAAAAAAGGCAGTAGATCACTGGGAAGCAAGCCTCTGGGCTGATCTTGCGCCGCTTGGTCGCCGGCCTGGGCATGCAGCCTAACCGCTAAGCGAGCTGCTTCTGGCGGCGCAACCCCTTGGGCTAAAAGAGCTGCTAAGCAACCGGCCAAGAGATCACCCATACCTGCAACGCCCATACCTGGGTTACCAAAAGGGCAAAGCCAGGCTTGAGTTTGCTCTGGAAGGCCAATCAGGCTTCCTGCCCCTTTTAACAGGCTAACGGCCTGAGTTTTTTGACATAACTGGGTGACCGCCTTTAAACGCTGTCGCTGCACTTCGGCAAGCGGCCAACCCAGCAGGCGTGCAGCTTCACCTGGGTGAGGTGTCAACAAGCAGCGCCTGGCCACCTCAAGTGGAGGTTGAGCACCTGTAGCCCAGAGGTTAAGAGCATCAGCATCCACCACCAAAGGACCAGAAAAATTCCAGCAACCTCGCCACCCAGCCAAAGCCTGCTCACTCTGACCCAAGCCCGGCCCAACCAGCAGAGCGTCAGCCCAAGTCAAAGCCGCTGCCAACTGTTCTTGACCGGTCTGCCCTCTTTGCCAGGCTTCAACCATGACTTCAGGCTGACGCGCTAAAACCCCAGGCAAATTAGCCTTAGCCGTCAAGAGCTTAACCATGCCGGCACCTGAACGCAGAGCAGCCTGAGCCGCTAAAATGGCTGCTCCGCCCATGCCCTGCTCGCCAGCCAAAATCAGCAAGCGCCCGTGGCTGCCTTTATGGCTAGCCGCTTTTCTGGGTTGCAAGGCAGCCGCATCGGCCTGTTTGCCGAGTATCCAGGCTTGTGGCTCGATAGCAAAGTTCTCTGCCAGCACGCCTAAATCAGCCAACCAAACCTCACCGGCCCAATCTGGCCCCTCACCTGTTAACAGTCCTGGCTTAAGCACGATAAAGGTCAGGGTAACCTCAGCTTGCACGCTCACACCTGCAACCTGCCCCTGATCCACCAATAAACCTGAGGGAGTATCCAGCGCGAAAGTCGGGGCAGCAGCCTGATTTAGCAAAGCAATCCAGTTTTTAGCCTGCCCACGCACTTCACCTTGCAAACCGATACCCAAGAGCGCATCAACCAGAAGATCATCTTGCTGTAAATCCTGAAGACAGGGTTCCTGTTGCTCAGCTTCCAGTCCAGCATCAACCAACTGCTGCCAAGCCTGGGCAGCTTCATTGCGATAGCGTTCAGGGTCAGCGGCTAACCAAAGGCGAACCTGCAGGCCTGCCTGCCAGGCATAGAGAGCAAACAAAAGTCCATCACCACCATTATTACCACCGCCACAAAAAACACTAATGCGCTTTGCCTGCGGCCACTTTTGACGGGCAAGCTGCCAAGCCGCTTGCGCCGCTTTTTGCATGAGCGTAAAGCCCGGTGTTCCAGCCGCGATAACCTGACGATCTAACTCCGCAGCGGCTTTTGCTGAGTAAGCAGGCCAACAGCCGGAAGCCTGGCGGGAAGGGGTAAGACGTGGATTAACCAGCATCAACTTTCTCCATCTCTGCATCCGATTAACAACAAAAGAGCACTGCAAATCAGTGACATTCAGCGTAGTATACGCCTGTTCTTAACCCAATTTAGCTTGCTGAAGCTTTTGAACCTTGTGAACGTCTGATGCAACTAACCTGCACCCAAGAAGCCGCCCTAGTCAACCTGGCGCAATCCATCAAGCAGCTGAGTAAGGATTATGGCTTTGCCGACTGTGGCATTAGCGGTATTGACCTAGGTGAACATCCAGCCTATTTAAAAAAGTGGCTTGCTGCTGGCTATGCCGGTGAAATGCAGTGGATGCAAAACCACCTGGACAAACGCAGCGATCCAGCCTTGCTCGAAGCAGGCACCCTCTCTGTAATCACTCTGCGCATGAATTACTTGCCGCCAGAAACCCAAACAGTCAAGGTTTTAGCCAACCCCAACCAAGCCTACATCAGCCGCTATGCTCTAGGTCGAGATTACCACAAGCTTATTCGCAAGCGCCTAGGCCAATTAGCAAAACGTATTAACGAACTCTTAGCCAAGGAGCCCTGCTTAGAAAGCCTGGCTACACGCTTTAAAAGCCGTGCTTTCACTGATTCCGCTCCGGTGTTAGAAAGAGCTTTAGCGCAACAAGGTGGCCTTGGCTGGATCGGCAAAAACGCCATGCTTATCACCCCGAAAGCTGGCAGCTGGTTTTTCCTGGGTGAAATTTATTTAAACCTACCCCTGCCAACCGCTACTGCATTCAATAAAAACCATTGCGGTCAATGCACTGCTTGTATTCAGGCGTGTCCTACTCAAGCCATCGTTGCACCAGGCGTTATCGATGCTCGGCGCTGCATTAGCTACTTAACCATTGAACTTAAAGGCAGTATTCCTGAAGAGCTACGCCCACTGATCGGTAATCGTATTTTTGGCTGCGATGATTGCCAGTTATTCTGCCCTTGGAATCGCTTTGCCAAAACCACTCAAGAGCAAGACTTTCACCCTCGCCACCAACTGGATACCCGCTCACTTATCGAGCTTTTTAGCTGGGATGAAACACTTTTTCTAAAAAATACTGAAGGCTCACCTCTGCGTCGCAGTGGTTACCTGCTTTGGCTACGCAATCTCGCCGTTGCTTTAGGCAATGCTCCTGCCTCTAAAAGCATTATTGCAGCACTTAACCAACAGCGCTATCACCCTGAACCTCTGGTTAGAGAGCATGTTGAGTGGGCTCTTGCTCAACAGCAAAGCAAGGGAAGCTCTGATTAACTCCCCGTTTTTTGAGATAATGGCCGCATAACCAGCCACTTCAGGATACCGCCATGCAGCAACTGTCTTTCACTGATGCCGAACAGGTCAACAAGAAACACAAGACTCGCCGCGAACGGTTTCTGGAGCGCATGGACAAGCTGGTGCCCTGG
>SKIX01000050.1 GCA_007116195.1 Marinospirillum sp.
AAAATGGAGATGACCCCTGCCAGCCACATCCCGGCACACACATCCACTGCTACCGTTGCTCCCTTCCGGGCCTGGCGGGGTTCACAATTTCGTGTTGCGGGAGGACCAACAGGGGCCACCACAAAAACTGCTGAGTAGTGCTAAGCAGCGAAACAAATACTAACAGCCCCTCAACCTTCAGGCAAGTCATCCACCTGTTTTTTTACGCCAATACAAGAGCTTGCTGCGTTATACTAGAGCAATTTACTGATTAAAGTGATTGGATTCATGCAGCGTCTTGACCTTCTTTTGGTTCAGCAGCAGTTAGCAGCCACCCGCTCACAAGCTCAGCAGCTGATTAGCCAGGGGCGTGTTTGTGGTTTTATTAAGGGCAAGTGGCAACCAGTGAGCAAAGCAGGACTCAAGCTTGCAGAATCCACTTGTTTAAAGGTTGAAGACGACCCAGCTGACCGCTATGTTTCACGCGCCGGCATGAAGCTAGCCGCCGCTTTAGCCAAGGCTGGGCTTGAAGTAACCTCTTGGCAGGTGCTGGATATTGGTCAGTCTACCGGCGGCTTTAGCGATTGCTTATTGCAAGCTGGCGCTGGCTTGGTGGTTGGCCTGGATGTAGGCCAGCAACAGCTGCACCCTTCATTAAGCCAGCACCCTCGACTGCGTTCGCTGGAAAAAATTAATGCCCGCTATTTAACCGCTGAACAGCTACAGCAGCACAGCCTGCCAACAGAGTACGATCTTATTGTAATGGATGTTTCTTTTATCTCCCAAACCCTAATCCTTAAGCAACTGCCTCCTTTACTCAAACCACAAGGCTGGCTAATCACCTTGGTTAAGCCACAGTTTGAGGTCGGCAAAGATAATATTGGCAAAGGTGGGGTGGTTCGCAACCCTGCGCTTTATCAGCAGGTCAAAGAAAAGATTAGCCAGCAACTAAAAGATCTTAACTTAGAGCTTCGCTACTGGCTGACCAGCCCCCTGCTCGGTGGTGATGGCAATCAGGAGTTCTTATTAGTCGCTCAAGCACACCCAGAAGCACCATGAGCAGAGCACCTCTTTTTTTGACAGCCTTGCGTCTGTCGCTTCCCGTTTTTTTTGGCTACCTTCCCTTGGGCATGGCTTTTGGTGTGCTCTTCAGCACCCAGCTGGATTTCCACTGGGCTTATGCTTTTTTGATGAGCCTGGTGATCTACGCTGGTGCAGGGCAAATGCTGGCCGTTACACTACTACTCAGCTTTACCGGCCTGATCGAAGTATTTATAGCAATGTTCGTGCTCAATGCACGGCACCTATTTTATGGCCTGTCACTACTCAATACTTTTGCAGGCGCGGGTTGGCGCAAAGTTTATTTGATTTTCGGCCTAACGGATGAAACCTACTCTTTACTCACTAGCCGAGCACGCAGCACCGACAAGCCCCGTGAACAGCAAATCGACTTTTACATCACGCTGCTGAATCATGGTTACTGGATACTAGGCGGAACCCTGGGTGCCTGGTTAGGACAAGCGCTAGTGTTTGACTCCACAGGGATAGAGTTTGCTTTAGTCGCTCTATTTATTGTTCTTTGCATTGAGCAGTACAAAGCCCTGCAATCTCATTTTGCGATCTGGGCTGGCTTTGCGGCTGCCTTGCTGGCAACGCTCGTCTTCCCTGCCAGCCAGCAATTAGTGCTGGCCATCATTTTAGTTCTTCTGGCCTTGCTATGGCAGTACCCAGCCCGTAAACACCTATACAGAGACCCTAAGCCATGAACAGCGAGACGCTTTATTTACTCAGCTTTATTGCTGTTGCCAGCTTAGCTACCTTTGCGACCAGGGTACTGCCTTTTGCTTTTCTAGGTCAGCACAGTCACCAACCCTTAGTGCAGCATCTAGGGCGTTATTTACCAGCGGGCATCATGGCCTTGCTGGTTGGTATTTTTTTGTTGCGATCCGGGCATTGGGAAACGCCAGCCTGGGGCCTGGATGCACTTTTGCCCGCCTTGTTAGTAGCCGCCTTGCACTGGTGGCGGCGCAATGCTTTGTTGTCCATGCTTGCAGGCACTCTGAGCTACATGTTAATTCAGCAGCTCTGGATTCAGGCCTAGGGGGGTTCACAAATAATTTTTCCTTGTTTATAATGCGCAGCCATTGAGATTGGGGTGTCGCCAAGCGGTAAGGCAGCTGGTTTTGGTCCAGCCATGCGGGGGTTCGAATCCTCCCACCCCAGCCATTCTCAAAGCACTTTTCTTCAGGGCAGTCACCATGACTGCCCTTTCCTTTGCCAAACCTTCTGTCATAGGGTGAATCCGTGTCTAACTTGATGGTCTTTTCGGGCAATGCTAACCCGGAACTGGCGCGCAAGGTCGTTGAATGTCTTGATATTCGTATGGGCGATGCTACCGTTGGTCAATTCAGTGATGGCGAAATTGCTATTGAGCTCAATGAAAATGTCCGCGGTAAAGATGTTTTTGTTATTCAGTCCACCTGCGCACCAACCAACGACCATTTAATGGAACTGGTGTTAATGGTTGATGCCTTAAGGCGTGCTTCAGCCCACCGCATAACAGCCGTGATCCCTTACTATGGCTATGCTCGTCAAGATCGCCGCGTTCGCTCTTCACGGGTACCCATTTCAGCCAAACTAGTTGCTGACATGATGGTCGCTGCCGGTGTAAGCCGAGTCATGACGATGGATCTGCATGCTGACCAGATTCAAGGCTTCTTTGATGTGCCCGTTGACAACATCTATGGCTCCCCGGTGCTTTTAGATGATATCGAACGCCAGAACTATGAAAACATGGTTGTGGTTTCGCCTGATGTCGGTGGTGTTGTCCGTGCGCGCGCCATTGCCAAAGAGCTTAACGACACCGATTTAGCGATCATTGACAAGCGTCGTCCCCAGGCTAACCAGTCTCAGGTCATGCATATTATCGGTGACATAGAAGATCGTACCTGTATTTTGGTCGATGATATGGTCGATACGGCAGGCACCCTGTGTAAAGCAGCCGAAGCTCTGAAGAACCGCGGAGCACAACGTGTTGTTGCCTATTCAACCCATGCGGTTTTATCCGGTGCAGCAATTAAAAATATTTCAAACTCGCTGCTCGATGAGCTGGTTGTTACCGATACTATCCCGTTAACACCTGCTGCTGTTAATTCGGGCAGAATTCGCCAGCTCACAGTGTCCAGCCTTCTGGCTGAGGCAGTGCGCCGCGTGAGTAATGAAGAATCGATTAGCTCGATGTTTCGTAGCTAATCATAACCCATCCCTACGGGGAATCACCTGAACACCAGGCAGCCTGGTCGCGGGCACTGGTGTTTGTTTATATTAAGCGTCCACGAGGACTAGCAAAATGACACAATTTGATTTTAAAGCCACTGCACGTAACGAACTAGGTACGGGTGCGAGCCGCCGCCTGCGTCGTGCTAAGCAGTACATCCCAGCCATTGTTTACGGTGGTGAAGAAGCCCCTCAGCCTATCGCCGTTGAACAGCGCGAGTTCTATCGTGTTCTGGAAACCGAAGAAGCTATTTACACTTCGATTCTGAACCTGGAAATTGATGGCAAGAAGCAGCAAGTCATTATGAAAGACATGCAGCGTCACCCCTTCAAGCCTTTGGTTCAGCACATCGACTTCCAACGTGTTGACTCTGAGCATGAAGTGACTGTTCTGGTTCCTTTACACTTCCTGAACGAAGACACCTGTGTTGGCGTTAAGCAGCAAGGCGGTAAAGTTCAGCACCTGCTGAACGAAGTCGAAGTCAGTGCTCTGCCACAAAACCTGCCCCAGTCGATTGATATCGATTTGGCTAAGGTAGAGCTGGGTCAGACCATTCACCTATCTGACCTGCAGCTGCCTGAAGGCGTTAAAATTACTGCCCTGGCTCACGGTGGTGATACTGGCGTTGCTAGCGTACAAGCGAAGAAGGGCGCTAAAGACGACGCTGCTGATGATGAAGCTGGCGAAGAAGCCGCCGCTGAATAAGCTGCTTTCTAGCAACATCTTGACCCAGGCAGCCTCTAGGGGCTACCTGGGTTTTTCGTATTGGGTACCTAAGCTATGGCCAAAATCCAACTGCTTGTCGGTCTAGGCAACCCTGGGCAAGAATATGCTGCCACGCGTCATAATGCCGGTGCCTGGCTCGTTGAAGCTTTAGCAGCTAGCTGTCAAACCCCCTTAGCAGCCAGTAAATTTTTTGGTTTGCATGCTCAGGTTTTTCTAGGCACCAGCAAGCTACACTTACTGATTCCGACAACCTTTATGAATCGTAGCGGCCAAGCTATTGCAGCCTTGGCCAACTTTTATAAAATTCCCACCGAAGACATTCTGGTCGCACATGATGAGCTGGATTTGCCTCCAGGTGTTGCGCGGCTGAAGAAGGGGGGTGGGCATGGTGGACATAATGGCCTTCGCTCCACCATTAGCTCGCTCGGCAATAACAAAGATTTTTATCGATTACGCTTGGGTATAGGTCATCCTGGTCAGGCAAGCAAGGTAACGGGCTATGTGCTGGGTAAACCCAGTAGCTCAGAGCAACTTTGCATTTCAGCAGCGATTGAAGAAAGCCTGCGCCATTTGGAACTCATCGTCAAAGGCGAACACACCCAAGCAATGAACCGGCTTCACAGCTTTAAAGCTGAATAACTTTTAAGGAAACCACTATGGGCTTTAATTGCGGTATTGTTGGCTTACCCAATGTTGGTAAATCAACACTCTTTAATGCATTAACTCAATCAGGCATAGACGCAGAAAACTTTCCCTTTTGTACTATAGAACCCAATACCGGCATAGTTCCCCTACCCGACCCTCGCCTGGATGTTCTGGCAGACCTAGTACAACCAGAAAAAGTGCTGCCTACAACCATGGAGTTTGTCGACATCGCTGGCCTGGTTGCTGGCGCATCTAAAGGTGAAGGTCTTGGCAATAAGTTTCTGGCCAATATTCGTGAAACTCAAGCTATCGCTCACGTGGTGCGCTGTTTTGATGATGATAATGTGATTCATGTAGCCAACCAGGTTGACCCCGCTAGTGATATAGAGATCATCAATATGGAACTAGCCCTGGCCGACTTGGATTCAGTTGAAAAGGGTATTCAAAAGCTGGTTCGCCTTGCTAAGGGTGGCGATAAACTGGCTATTGCACAAAAAGCGATTCTTGAAAAAATACAGCCTCACTTGGCTGAAGGTAAGCCCTTAAGAAGCTTTGGTTTAAGCGCTGACGACCAGCAACTGGTAAAAAGCTATGGCTTCTTGACCCTGAAGCCGACCATGTACATCGCCAATGTCAGTGAAGAGGGCTTTGATAACAACCCTCATCTTGATGTCGTTCGACAAATTGCTGAGCAAGAGCAGGCGCTCGTGGTTCCGGTTTGCAATAAAATTGAAGCTGAAATCGCCGAGTTAGATGACCCCGATGAAAAAGCTCTGTTCCTGGAAAGCATGGGCTTAGAGGAGCCTGGGCTTAACCGAGTCATTCGTGCTGGCTTTGAGCTTCTTGGCCTGCAAACCTACTTCACTGCTGGGGTTAAAGAAGTACGGGCCTGGACAGTCAAAAAAGGCGCAACCGCCCCCGAGGGAGCTGGTGTTATTCATACCGACTTTCAAAAGGGTTTTATTCGCGCTGAAGTTGTGGCCTATGATGACTTTGTTGCCTGCAAAGGTGAGCAGGGCGCAAAAGAAGCCGGCAAATGGCGTTTAGAAGGCAAGGATTATATTCTTAAGGATGGCGATGTCGTTCATTTCCGCTTCAATGTTTAAATCGCGGCTTTAGCCACCAGGGCAGTATCACCTGCTGCCCTGACCTACAGATATCTTTAGGGAACGCCTCGGCCTAAGACGAGTCTTAAACGCTGAATTTTTCAACTAGGACCGCGCATGTACTCACCGCAAACTGCTTCATTTTGGCTAAGATTTTTTATCCTAGGTTTGACGCTGTTGCTCAGTATCTCCAGCGTTCAGGCCTCTAGTTTGTTTGAGCAGGGCGCTAGTCGCTTTGGGTCCTGGTTTAGCGATTCAGATACAAAACAGGATTTTTTGCGTCCAGAACAGGCTTTTAAACCCCAAGCCTGGGTAGAAGGCAACCAAATTTTTGTCCGCTGGGATATAGAGCCTGGCTACTACCTTTATCAGCATCAACTGGATTTACAGCTACCGGAAAACTCGGGGTTAACACTAGAAGAATTAAGCTTTGCTGCTGCAGTAACCAACGAAGATGAGTTCTTTGGCGTGACCCAGGTTTACTATGAGCAGGCGTTGATGGCAGCAGCGCTAAGCGGTGAGGCTAAGAGCACAGAATTAAAGGTCACCTTGCGCTATCAAGGCTGTGCCGAAGCAGGCTTGTGTTATCCACCAGAGCGCACCCAGGTACTAGTCGATGTCACTGGTTTAGATACCAGCAAGGCTGCTCAAGCCTTGGATACTGCAAAGGAAGCAACGCCTAGCCAGCCGGCACCCCCACAAACCTCTGGTAGCCGCTTAGCTCAGGTACTGGATTCAGGCCAACTGGGCCTCATTCTGGGCTTATTTTTTGTTGCTGGCCTGGGCTTGACCTTCACCCCCTGTGTGCTACCGATGCTACCTATCCTAAGCGCCATCATTATTGGTAAAGGCCAAGGACAAACCAACCCTAGTCGCCTGCGTGGTTTTGTTTTATCCCTGGCTTACGTGCTGGGTATGGCTCTGACCTACGCCCTTTTAGGCGCTTTAATGGGGCTTTTTGGTGCAGGCCTTAACCTTCAAGCCGCTTTGCAATCTCCCTGGTTACTGATTCCTTTTGCAACCCTGTTTTTTGCTTTAGCGCTGGCGATGTTTGGTATTTGGGAATTGAAAATGCCTGCCTGGATCGAAGCACGTCTGCAAGCCTTACAGCAACCTAAAGGCGGCACTCTTTTGGGTGTCGCAGGTATGGGAGCCTTGTCAACTCTGGTGGTTTCACCCTGCATGACGGCTCCTCTTGCTGGTGCGCTCGCCTTTATTGCCACCACTGAGGATGCCTTAACGGGTGCTTGGGCGCTACTCGCCATGGGGCTCGGCATGGGTTTGCCTTTAATTCTGGCAGGTACTTTTGGTGCCAACTGGCTACCCAAAGCCGGTGTCTGGATGAACCAGGTCAAAGCTTTCTTTGGTTTGCTGCTGCTTGTCGTTGCTGTTTGGCTCATCGAACGCCTGCTACCTGGTGCAGCTGTCTTAGCGATCTGGGGCCTGCTAGCACTGGGTACCGGTATTTTTATGGGAGGTCTGCATTTTCGTGTCGCCGGTAATTGGCAAAAACTGCGTTTAACGCTGGGGCTGGCGTTAATTATCTATGGTATCAGCCTGTTAATTGGCGCTTTTGCAGGTAACTCCAACCCGCTGCAACCCCTAACCGGTATGGGGCAGGCTCAAGCACAGCAAGAAGTGGCAGCAGCTCCTTTGATCAAGGATCTGGATGAACTGCAAACTTTAATTAAAGAAACCTCAGAACCACTGCTGGTCGACCTCTACGCCGACTGGTGTATTTCCTGCAAGGTTATGGAAAGCCGTGTCTTTCCGCGCCAGGAAATTCAACAAGAGCTCGCTGGCATCACCCGAGTTAAGTTCGACCTCACTGAAATACCAGCAGCAACCCGAAACTGGATGGATGAAAAACAGCTCTTTGGCCCACCCAGCTTTCTTTTCTTTGTTGATCAGCAGGAATGGCGTGACTGGCGCATTCAGGGTGAAGTTAATTCCCGCGAGCTTCACCAACACCTGCAAGCCTTTAATCAAGCGAGGCGCTAATTGACGCCAAAAACCTCAAACGTGCGTTTAACTACAAAAAAACATGGCGTTAAACGCCACAAAACTAGACAAAAAGTAAGACTTTAGGCAAACTTCACCCTCTTTGTCAGCTCAAGCTACCTTTACTAAGCTTTTACCTCCTTATAGAGGCCTTTTCGCTGCAAGTATTCACTTTTTTATTACAATGAGCGTGCTAACCTTTCATCATGGCAAAGCTACTATTACTGCAAGGTCCCAACCTGAATTTGCTAGGTCGGCGTGAGCCTGAAATCTATGGCTCCACAACTCTCGACAAGCTTCATGAGGAGCTTAAGCAAACAGCAGCAAAACTAGGCCATCAACTCGATTGGCTACAAAGCAATGCAGAACATGAGCTCGTTGAACGTGTACAGCGCACCTTCGATGATGGCACTGAGTTTATTCTTATTAATCCTGCAGCCTTTACCCATACCAGTGTTGCACTAAGAGATGCCTTAGCGGCTGTTGCTCTGCCTTTTATCGAAGTACACCTTTCCAATATTCATGCACGAGAAGCCTTTCGTCAGCACTCTTATTTTTCAGATTTGGCTCAGGGCGTTATTTGCGGCCTGGGCTCTCAGGGCTATCAGCTGGCCCTGCAAGCCGCTGATCAGCTCCTAGCGGCTCGCTCAATCAACTCCAACTAACATTCAACTCTCGAGATCAATTTATGGATATTCGCAAAGTAAAAAAACTGATTGAACTATTGGAAGAATCCAATATCAGCGAAATTGAAATTCAAGAAGGTGAAGAGGCTGTGCGTATCAGTCGCCACCCTTCAGGTGGTGGTTATGCACAACCGGTTTACCCTAACTTTGCACCACCAACAATGCCTGCAGCACCAGCCGCAGCACCTGCACCAACTGCAGCAGCCGAGCCTGTTGCTGAAAGCCAGGCCGCTTCTGGCCACCAGGTTAAATCGCCCATGGTAGGTACTTTTTATCGTTCACCTGCACCTGGCGCTAAAGCCTTTATTGAAGTCGGCTCTGTCGTTAAAAAAGGCGATACCCTTTGCATCGTTGAAGCCATGAAAATGATGAATCAAATTGAAGCCGATAAAGATGGTGTTGTTGAAGCCATTCTGCTTGAAG
>SKIX01000068.1 GCA_007116195.1 Marinospirillum sp.
AACCCTGAACAAACGGTCAAGCTGCAGCAGTTACTGCACCAGCGTTTGCAAGGGCAGCCCTTGGCCTGGATTCTGGGGGAGTGGGAGTTTTGGGGTTTACCACTAAAAGTCACTCCAGCCACCTTAATTCCTCGCGCAGATAGTGAAACCCTGGTGGAACAGGCGCTAGAGGTGTGTACTCAGCCACGCGCCAGAGTACTCGACCTGGGAACAGGAACAGGAGCGCTGGCGCTGGCGTTAAAAAAAGAACGCCCTGACTGGCACCTTGATGCTGTGGATGTGCAGCCTGCAGCCGTTCAGTTAGCACGTGAAAATGCCCGCCGTCTAGGCCTGGATGTGCGTTTTTGGGTTTCAGACTGGTGGCAAGGTGTCCCTCAGCAGCACTATGATTTAGTGATCAGCAACCCGCCTTATATTCACCCCCAAGATCCCCATCTCAAGCAGGGTGATCTGCGTTTTGAACCCAGAAGCGCTCTGGTCGGTGGGCAAGATGGCCTGGAAGCCTACCGCCAGCTGCTCAAGCCACTAGGGCGCTTTCTACGCCCGGGGGGCTGGTTTCTGGTGGAGCATGGCTATGATCAAGCTGAAGCTTTAGCTGCTTTATGCCAGCAAGCTGGTTTAGAAGCCCTTGCTTGTCAGCAGGACTATATTGGCCAGCCAAGAGTGACTCTGGGTCGTTATCCAAAAGGCTAATCCTGCTGCCTGTAGCTAGTCACCTGAGCTATAACATGATAAAACTCTATAAGACAGGTCAGTAGTGGAAAAATCGACTGGCTAGAGGGAGAAGCGGCCTAGGTGCTTGCCAAGCTTAGGTGGCTTTGTCAGAGATAATAATAAAAGGCAGTGATAGCGAATGAAAAATAACAAATCAAAAACTCTGGATAAAATTGATCTAAAAATCCTCCAGGCTCTGCAAGAGAATGCACGCATTTCTTATGTTGATTTAGCGAATAAAGTGGGTTTATCAACGACGCCTTGTTTAGAGAGAGTTAAACGCTTGGAGCGCAAAGGGGTTATTAAAGGCTATAAAGCCCAGCTTAACCCTAAATATTTGCGCGCCAACCTGTTAGTGTTTGTTGAAATCAGCCTTGAAACCCAGTCGCCTGCTGTTTTTGATAAGTTTCGTAAAGCCGTCACGGAACTACCTCAAATTCTAGAATGTCACCTGGTATCGGGCCAATTTGATTATATTTTAAAGTGTCGTATTCCAGAAATGAGTGCCTATCGCCAGCTGCTTGGGGATGTGGTTTTAACTCTGCCTGGTGTTAAAGAATCCAAAAGCTATGTGGTGATGGAAGAGGTGAAAGAAGACTCTTCCATCTACGTACCTGAACTCAATGAGTTTGAACAGGAAGAGCTGTTATGAGCCCTGAGGGCCTGAGTGATGAACAACTAATTCGCTTTTCTCGCCAAATCTTATTACCTGAATTGGATATTCAAGGTCAGGAACGTTTGCTGGCCAGTAAAGTGTTGCTTATAGGCGTCGGTGGGCTAGGCTCACCCCTAGCCCTCTATCTTGCTGCTGCAGGTGTTGGCGAGCTACATCTGGCTGACCCTGATCAGGTTGAATTATCCAATCTTCAGCGACAAATAGTGCATCAGCAGGCCAGTATTGGTCAGTTAAAAGTTGACTCTGCCGCGCTCCAACTGAAACAGCTTAATGACCAGGTCAGGCTAGTGACCTACCCTGAAAAGCTCTTAGGTGAAAGCCTGCAGGCTGCAGTGGAGCAGGTTGATCTGGTTTGTGATGCGAGTGATCGCTTTTCCACGCGCTTTGCCGTAAATCGAGCCTGTTGGCAGGCAGGCAAGCCTCTGGTTTCTGGGGCGGCGATACGCTTTTCTGGACAGCTTGCTGTTTTTGATCCGCGTCAGGCAAGGAGCCCTTGTTATGCCTGTATTTATGATGAGCAGGCAGATGATGAAGAACTGAGCTGTTCTGAAAGTGGTGTGCTGGCACCTCTGGTTGGTGTGATCGGTAGTCTACAAGCGGTCGAGGCTTTAAAGCTGCTGTCTGGCTGTGGCGAACCAGCTCTGGGCAAGCTGTTAACCTATGATGCCCTGCGTGCCGAAATGCGTACTCTGGGTGTCAGCGCTGACCCTGAGTGCTCCTGTTGTGGCAGTTAAAAGCTGGTAAAAGGTAGAAACCCCAAGATGACCAAGCCAGACAAGAACCACAGATACCAAGAAAAAATTCGTAGTTGCGCTTTTCTAAGTAAGCGCACCACTAAATAAAGCGCGAGTGTGCCCACTACAGCAGCAACCAGCATGCCGACCCCCATCTCTACCCATCCCAACCTGAGCTCACTGGTGTCTGCTGAGTAAACCTCAATGGCCTGCACCAAAGTAGCCGCGAGAATGGTTGGAATGGCTAGAAAAAAGCTATATTCAGCGGCCCAGCGGCGTTTCATCCCAGTAAAAAGTGCAGCCGTTATCGTGATGCCGCTCCGGCTAATCCCAGGAATTAATGCCAAACCCTGAGCTGCACCGATGATCAGTGCGGCTGAAGGGCGTAGATCTTTTAGACCCTTGGGCCTTGGCGGTAGCTTATCAGAAACCCACAAGAGCACACCGGTTAAAGCCAGCGTGAAGGCCACCCATTGGGGGCGGGCGAAAATGGCTTCAAAAAAGAGCTTGAAGGTAATACCGATAACACCAGTTGCGATCACGGATAAAGCCAGCAGCAACGCTAGCCGAAGAGCTAAAGGTAAGGGCGAAGGGCGCGCAAGCAGTTGTTTTAAGCCAGCTAAAATACTGCAACTTAAACGCAAGAGACTGCGACGAAAAACGATAATAATTGAAAACAAGGTGCCCACATGCACCAGAAGATCAAACAAAATCATTTCGGGGCTATCAGGTGCTGGCAGATCCGCACCCTGACTGATGAGCCAATGCTGGGTTAAAACCAGGTGAGCTGTTGAGCTGACTGGAATAAACATAAAGGCACCTTGAATAATGCCCAGTAAAATAACGATAGCAATTGACATGCAGCCAGCCCTGTAAAAAAAGAGCGCTACTATAACAAAAATTAGTGATCAGGTGAGTCCACTTCTGGCTAGCCCCGACTCTGGGTGAGTTAAATACCAGGCTTCTTGGCACTGATCATCTATGCGATAATTTTTCTTTGTTCGCGAAAGCTAGGCTTCTTATGTCACACCTATTGCGTATTATTCAAATCAACGGTCACCTTGAAGGTGTTTTAGAGCTGTCACTTGATGGACACACCAATATTTGTGGCACCAATGCTTCTGGCAAAACGACCTTGCAGCGCTTGGTTCCCGTTTTTTATGGTGAGCTGCCCAACAAGGTTGTTCCGAAAACCCGCAAAAAGTTTGATCAATTTTATTTGCCGCACAGTAACTCCTATCTTATTTATGAGTACCGGCGAGAAGAGGGTGATCTTTGTCAGGCCGTACTGACGCGTAGCTCAGATGGTGGTGTTGACTATCGTTTTATTAAAGCTGGCTTTGCCAGTCAGCATTACTTGATTCAAGAAACCGATGGCTTAAGAGCGCTGAGCTATGCCGAATGGGCCAGTGGGTTACGGCAAAATAAAATCATCTATTCCAACAAGCTCAACGCAACTTCTGAATACCGCAGTGTTATCCAAAATGATTTTAGTCTGCTCCGTGGCTCTAGCCGTGAGAGCCGACATCTACGTCAGCTTGCAGCACAATTTAGTTTAGTTAAATCAACCCATCGCATTCGTCACCTGGAGAAGCTGGTTTCTGCAGTTCATGCTAAAGAAGGTAAGCTGGATACGCTTAAAACCATGTTGGCTGCCATCTTTGAAGAAGAGGGCGTGGAATTGCCCGTTACCGGTGTGCGTACATCCAAAGCCAAGCAGTGGATTCAAGAAATGCGCCAGTCCACAGGCTTGGCTGAGCTACAAAAAGAATTTCAAAGCCTGAACGCTCATGCTCAGGAGCTAGCCGCAACCGAAGCTGAGCTGTGGCGCTTGCACCCTCATTTAATTAAAGATGCGGCTTATCTGCAACAAAGCTTGGCAGATGAAGAGGCTCAGGTAGAAGCTTTGGGGGCTGAGCTTAAACAGCAAGAACGCCTTTTTAGTGAGCAGCTCAATGATCAGAATGCGAGCCTGAGTAAAACGACAAGTGAGTTACGCCAAGCAGAGCAGGAGCTGGAAGATATTCATAGTCGTTATGACTACTACAGTGAACGGGACCTACCCGGCTTAGCGGCTGACTTAAAACAACTACCTGCCTGGCGTGAAGAGCTTCAGCAGCTGGAAAAGCATTTACAGTTGATGCGGGATGAGCTGGGTGACTCTTTACAAAAACTGGAAACGCGTAAACTTGAGTTGGCGCAAAATCTGGAGCAGCGAACTCGACAGGTGTATCAGCAAATTCAATCACTACAACAACAAAAGGAACTCAGGCGTGAGGAGCAGGGTGATGAAGAGCGTGAACTTCAAGCCGTGCAAGAGCAGCGCCTAGAGCAAGAAAGATCTCAATTTCAAGCTCAGCAGGCACAACTCCTTGAGCAGCTGTTTGAGTTGCGTGCTCAGCTTAAAGTAAGCCAGCAGACTGCAGCTGAGGCTCAGGAGTTGGACTTAGCACAAATGCGTATAGATCAAGCGCAGCTGGATCAGCAGGCCAGAGCACAAACGCTGGACTCTCTACGCCAAGAGGCCGAAGTCTGCAAGGATCAGCGCCGCTTGGCCAGTGAACAGCTGAACCAAATCAGCGCCCAATTACAGCAGGCAGAACAACGCTGGGAACAACTGCGTCGTCAACAAGATCCTGAACAAGGCAGCTTAAGATACTTCCTGCGAGCCCATCAGCCAGGTTGGGAGCTTAGCCTAGGCAAGGTGTTGTCTGCTGACTTGCTTGAACGCTGCGATCTTTCGCCCCAGCAGGCAGCAGCAGATTCAGAACAAATCTTTAACTTACAGCTGGACTTAAATGCGATAGAGCTGCCTGATTATGCACGCGATGAGCAATCTCTGGCCCTGGCTTTTCAGGCTGCAGAGCAGCGGGTTGAAGAGCTGGAAGTTGAAAAACAGTCCTGCAGTAAACAACTTAGCCAAGCCAATCAGCGATTTAAAGAACAGGAGTTAGCTGTTGATGAAGCTCGCCGGCAATTGAAGCAGAGTGAAACAGAGATACTCTATGCCCAAGAGGCACGTCAACGTCTGCTCGAACAGCAGCAGCAGCTAGAAAAACAACGGCGTGAACACTGGCAACAACAGCAACACCAGTTGGAAGCCGAGAAAAGCCGTTTGGAACACCAGCAAGAGCAGGTAATCTCTGCCTTGCGTCAAGACTACCTCAATCAACTGATGGAATTTAAAGCGGACTGGCAGGAGCAGCTGCAGGCTTATGATCAGCAAATTAGCCAGCAACAACAACAGCTACAAGCTCTGCGGGATGAGCAGCAGCAACAGCTAGCCGAATTAGAAGCTGCTTTTAATCAGGAGCTGCAGGCTAGACAAAGGGATCCCAAACACCTGCGTGAGGTTGAAGAGCGACTCGAAGAGCGTAGACTAGGTATCTCTCGTACCCTCGCTCGCCGTGATGAGCTGGATGACTATGAGCGTTTTATCCGGGTTGACTGGAAAAAACGCAAGCCAGACCTGGTGCAGGCCGAAGCTCGCTTAAAACAGCAAAAGCGCCAGCAAGAGCAAGCCCTAGAGGAGTTACAGCAGCAGTATAAGACAGCTCAAGCTGCGCTAAAGCGTCAACTCAACCTAGCCAAGCAAGCTTGTGAAGATTGCCGCCGTTTAAGCCAAGAGCTACACCCCTTGTTAAGTCGCTTGGATGCATTACCTCAACCTGAAAGCTTGCCAGCACCCAGTCAGCAACCTGGTGATTTAACTGAACGGCTGGTTAGGGTGAATCAGGGTTTGCTCGATCGTGATCAACAAACCCAGCAACTGGCTAAAAAGCGCGAGCTGTTCGAGCAAAGGCTAATCTTTAATGCCAGCAGCGACTTTATTGGTTTTATGGATCAAGAGCGTCAACGTTTGGGCATAACCAGTGAATCTCACCCTAGTCAGTATCTGCCGCTATTGGCTGATCTGCTCCAGCTCTTGGAAGACAAACAACAGCAGCTGGTGGCCCAGGGTCGTAACCTGGGTGGGGATCTGAATAAGTTTTTTACCGTTTTCCGCGATCTCAACCGGCGCATCAACTTGCAAAGCCAGCGTTTAAGTCAAGAGGTTGCCGATGATTTACTGCTAGAAGGTATTAGTAAGTCAGAGGTTAAAATTCACTCAACCATTGATGAACTCGGCTTTTGGAAACCACTACAACATTTTGCCAGCCTCTATAAAAGCTGGACAACCGGTGAGCTGCCTTCCAATGCTTACCTGAATGCACTGGCCGATGTCGTTGATCTTTTGCGTAGTGACCAAAGTTACACCTTTGCCAGCCTGCTACGTTTAGAACTGCATTTGAATGAAGGGGGTTCAGATTTAATTATTCGCAATGATCGCCAACTGCTTGAGTCATCCAGCCAGGGTATGGCTTACTTAATTCTGTGTAAATTTCTGCTGGCTTTTACCCGCTTGCTGAGGGGGCCAGCAGAGATCGCCATTCATTGGCCTATTGATGAAATAGGTACACTGGCTTATCACAATGTAGAAAAATTATTTAAGGCTTGTGAGAATAATCGGATACACATAGTAGGCGCCTTTCCGAACCCTGAGTCTGATGTGCTGTTACTGTTTCAACATCGTTATCTGATTGATCGGGATCCTAATGACCCGAATCGCCGCCAGCTGAAGCGGATTGAGCCTCAGCTGAGCCGTTTGGCACAGCGATTAGCGCAAAAACAGCAGGAGGAACAGGCATGCTAGAGTCTTTAGGCCCCTTGTTGGAGCGTTTATTGGCCGGGGAGTTTATCTGCGCGATAACCGATGAAGATGCGTACCGTCGCCTGCAAGACGAAGCCACGCGTGAAGCTATCAATGATTACTTAAAGCCATTGAATCGACGCTTGGCCAGTAACCCTGAAGCCAGTGTCTGGTTTTTGGCATGGCGTGAGTTAACACCTCCAGCACGTGATCAGCTTTCAGCTCAGCTAGCGCTCACCTTAACTAGTTTGCAACCACTATTGGAGTGGATTCAGCTGGTGCAGGAAGCCTTAGGCAAAGATGCCGTGGTTTCAGCCGGTGATTTATTAAAGCCCGCTGAGTTCATTTTGAAGTGTGAAGACAATAGCAGCTTGAAAGACAGGTTACAGCGCTTAGCAAGTGATCGCTTTTTTAACTCGCAAAGTGATGCCCTGGATAACCAGGTGAAGCTGATTTTTCGCCGACTTAAAGAGCAGGGTTATTTAATGCAGCCGCATAATGACCGCCAGTATTACTATGTCACCAGCAAGGTTGATTATTTACTGGATTTAGTTCGCTTTATTCGAGATGAAGAGCAGCTACCGATTGTCGAAGAAGCCAGTCATCAGGAGGAGCTCCTGTAATGGCTGAGGATGTCTTTACCAGCAACCTAATAAAAACAGGCCAGGAGCGTTTGGCTTTGTTAGGTAAGCATGCTGCAGCTCTAATGCAAGGTTATGTGGGTGAAGAGGTGGACCCGGCTGCCTTCTCTGAAACGGCACTAAAAAAGCTTTTGGCTGCCCGTATTCTTTGGCGACCCGATGACTCCTCGGGCCTTAAATTGAGTCACCGGGTCAGAGACCTCTTGGCCGAAATGCTGGCTGATGAGCGACGGCGCCAGGTTAATGCTGATGTTGGTGAAACTCTGGAAGTGCTCCGCAATCTGGTGCAAAGTTTCCATGAAGCCCAAGGGCGCAGTGATTTTCTATTAGCTGAGCAGTTGCAGCTGAGGTTGACTCAGGAGGTAGATGACCTCAATAGCCGCTTTGCTGGCGCGATTGATAGTTTGTGGCGGCGCTTAAACACGGACTTTGGTTTTGTGAGTAGCCTAAGCGATAAAATTCGTGAAAATGAGCGAGCACAAAAACAGATTACCCGGCTTTTGGATGGCCTGGAAATAATTGATTTTCAGGAACTAATAAGCTTAGTTGGTCATCAAGGTAGTTTACGAAAATTACTTATTAGTCAGTTGCAAAGTCAACTGGCGAGCCACTACGCCAACCTGCGTGAAGTACAAGCAAGGCTGGTTGAGCTCTTGGCACGCTTTCGGCAACAGCAGGCTCGCAGTTTACTCGTGCAAGGTATGCTGGGCTTTCTGCGAGAACACCCTGGTTTTCAGCCAGGTAACTATGCTCGACGCAGCCAGGTGCCCGAAGTGGTCAACCTGGCCGCCCCCATTATTCCTGCCGCTGCCGCGGCTTTAGATCAGTCGGCCATTAGTGATCAACTGGCGCTGCTTCTACGTCAGCTACCGCGTCCTCAGCATGACGAGCCTCAAGTCACCACTGCAGCCAGCATCAGCTGGCCTGAAGATGAACGCGTTGCAGCCCGTCAGCAAGAGCTAAAACAAGCTGTAGAAGACTTTTATTTACAGGTTGTTGACCGAGGGCAAGCGTTAAGTGCTTTAAGCTATTGGCAGCTCAACAACTTGCCCTGGGATGCAGAAATCTGGTTGTATCAGGTTTTAGCAGAATACCAAAGCCTACCGGCAAGGCAGCAGTCTTATCTTAAACTTAGAAAAGATGAAACGCCGGCCAGTTCTTGGAACCAGGTTTTGCTGATTCGTGATCTAGAGGTGATGTTAGCCAGCGGAGAGCAAATTCATGATGAGCTTTACACTTAGCCCTAGGGTAAGAAGAAGCCTGAAGGAGATTCAGCAGAAATTACGTCCAGGGCAGCCCCAGGTAAGGTGTTCGCTAAAATCAGCTGCTATGCAACAGTTTTTACGCTGGTGCCAAGAACATGAAGT
>SKIX01000067.1 GCA_007116195.1 Marinospirillum sp.
ACCAGGTAAACAATCACGAGTGCCATGATGAAAATCAGCTCGATGGCGGCTGAGCTGGTGCGATACTCGCGTGACTCACCTTTGTAGTCAATGACCGCATACTCAGGTAGCAAGTCAGCAGCTAGGTTGTCCAGATAGTCGAGTGCCTGGCCTAACGAGTAGCCTTCTGCCAAGGAGGCAGACAGGGTAATAGCGCGGTTGCGGTTATAATGAGGTAGCCTGGATGCTTCGCCGACTTCTTCAAAAGTGACCAGGTTGTCCAGGCGAATTAGCTCATTGCTTGTGTTGGAGCGAACCAAGAGTTTGCCTAGGTCTTCAATTTCTTCCAGCGCTTCAGGCTGGCCGACTAGCCAAACATCATATTCACGCCCTCGCTCTTCAAAGCGGGTGACTGAGCGGCCACTTAGCATGACCTCCAGGGTTTCACCCAGTCGCTGAGCTGAAACACCGAGCTGTGCCGCACGTTCTCGGTCAATTTTGGCTCTTAGCTGGGGTTGGGTTTGGCTAAAGTCGATATCCATATCCACCAAGCCTGGGTTAGCTTCTGCAGCCTCACGCAGTAGACGTGTCCACTCAAGAATTTCTTCGTAATCACTGCCACCGACGACAAATTCAACGGGAGTGCCGCCACTGCCACCCAGGGGGGAGCGAACCCGAGGAAAAATAGTGACATCAGGCAGGTCGGCGACCTGGCGGCGAATTTCTTGTAGTAGATCGAAGGCTGAGTCGGGCCTTTCCTTCCAGGGTTTCAGGCTTAAAATCAAAAAGCCGGAGTTATCCCCTTGGGTAGAAAAGCCAGGAGAACGCAAGGTGATATTATTCAGGTTAGGCCCATCTAAAAGCGGCATTAAGCGCTCCTCGACTTCACGCATGGACTCGTTCATACGCTCGGCACTGGCGCCTTCCTGACCGCGAACAAACACAAACACCGAGCCGATATCCTCCTGCGGCGCAAAAGCACGTGGTAGTTGAGTGAATCCCCAGCTGGTGCCTGCCAGAGCGGCTGTGAGCAGTAGTAGGGCAAGCCAACGTTGTTTCAAGCTAAAACCAAGTAGTTGCTGATAGCCTTTTTCCAGCTTGCTTAAGCCCTGGTTGATCCACTGTTTGCGCTCACTGCGGCTATGAGGGCGTAACAGCTTGGAGCAGAGTACTGGTGAAAGGGTGAGTGCAATCAAACTGGAAAAGGCGACCGCTGTTGCTAGAGTTAGTGCATACTCACGGAAAAACTGCCCAACGGTGCCTTCCAAAAAGATGATCGGGACAAAAGTGGCAATAAGTACTGTGGTGGTGGCTATCACCGCAAAGCCAACTTCACGAATACCAACCCAGGCAGCCAGTAAAGGGGGCTTGCCTTCATCCAGGTGGCGGTGAATGTTTTCTAAGACAACGATGGCATCATCAACGACTAGCCCAATTGCTAGAACCAGTGCCAGCAGCGTCATCAGGTTGATCGAAAAGCCAAACAGGTAAATGCCAATAAAGGCAGCAATCAGAGCAACAGGGACAGTGACAGCGGGAATCAGGGTGGCTCTAGCGCTTCCGAGGAAGATAAAGATCACCAAGACAACCAGGGTCATTGCAAGGCCGAGGGTTAAGTAAACTTCATCAATCGCACTCTGGATGAAAAGAGAAGCGTCATAGGTCGTGCCTAAATCGGCTCCTTCTGGCAAAAAAGGCCGGAAAGCGTCTAGCTCGGCTCTAACAGCGGCAACAACTTCAAGGGGGTTGGCGGTTGAAACAGGTTCGATCGCTAAGCCAACAACATTACGACCATTAGAACGAAACAGTTGGTTGGTGTTGCGAGCACCCGTTTTAATTTCAGCCACATCACCCAGGCGTATGCTCATGTGGCCTTGCTGTTTGATAATCAGGCGCTGAAAATCTTCAGGACTATTGTAATCGCGGTTGACTTGAATTTGCAGTGTGCGCTGGGGGCCTTCGAGTTGGCCGCCTCGCACATCAATATTCTCTTCACGCAGAGCGCTGATAATGTCACTGGCGGTCAGGTTGCGAGCATTGAGCTCTTCTGGCAGCAGCTCAACTCGCATTACATAGTCCTGAGCACCCAATAGCAGCACATTGCTGACGCCACTGACGAGGGTAAGCCTTTCTCTGAGGGTGCGCTCAGCATAGTCAGTGAGTTCAAGGGTGCTCATTTCAGTGCTGCCAAGAATGATATAAAGAATGGCGTCGGCAACTGCGCGGCGTTTGACTACTCTGGGCGTATCCACATCATCAGGTAGAGCGCGGGTTACTCGGGCCACGGCTTCGCGAACATCATTGGCAGCTGCATCCAGGTCGCGCGACTCGCTAAAGGTAATGACGATGCGTGACACCCCCCGAGCAGAGTTGGATTCAATAAACTCTATACCTTCAATGCCTGCTAACTGATCTTCAATAGGATCAGTGACCTGTAGTTCGACAACCTGGGGTGAGGCACCATCAAAATTGCTGATAACGGTTACCTGGGGGTTGGTGGTATCTGGGTATTGGCGTAGTGGCAGGTTTTGCCAGGCGATCAGGCCAAAGACTAAAAGCAGCAGGCTAATAACCAGAGCAAACACAGGTCTGCGTATCGCTGTTTCTGCTAGCCTCACGAAGCGTCTTCCTTGGTTGCAACGACACGTACCCGCATACCTTCACGTACCTTGACAACCCCCTGATCAATGACCTGGTCGCCAGGACTTAAACCCGAAGTGATCTCAATTGCTCTGGCTCGGGTTAGGCCGATTTCAACCGGCTGTCTGCTGACCTGTTGATTTTCATCAACAATAAACACGAATTTTTCAGAGCCACTGTAGCTAAGGCTGCGTGCCGGTACCATTAGGGTTAAACGGGGTGAGGTTTGCAGCGTGATACTAGCCAGCATACCAGGGCGTAGCTGTAAGTCCGGGTTGGCTATTAAACCTCTAGCCTGCAGGTTGAGAGTATTGGGGTCTAAACGGGTAGCAAGCGTGCTTAGCTCTCCTGTAAATTCCTGATCAGGCCAGGCACTGACGCGGGCTTTGAGAGTTTGCCCGGGTTGAGCGCGACTCAGGTGTCGTTCGGCTAGAGCAAACTCCACTCGCATTTGGCTTAGATCGTCCAGAGTGGTTAAAGTCTGACCTGAATCTAAAAGCATGCCGGTTGTTAAATCCTGGTTGCCGAGCATGCCGGAAAAAGGAGCAACCAGCCGGTAGCGATCCACTTCTGCTTGGGCGGCAAGAACCTGGGCTTGAGCATTATCGACAGCGGCTTGCTGTTGTGCCAGTTGATCGGCAGAAATAACTTGTCGTGCTTTGAGTTGTTGGTCTCGCAGCAGCTGGCGCTCGGCCTCTCGTAAAGTGACCTGCGCCTGTAATAAGCGTGCTTGTGGCTCGCGGTCATCAAGCTGTACCAGTAGTTGGCCGGCCTGAACCAGAGCACCATCTTCCAGGTGATGTTCAACCACCCGACCCGTAACCTGGGTACGAATTTCAGTTGAGTTGCGGGCTTCTAGTCTACCCGTCGCATAGAGGTGTTCACTGAGATAGGTTGTTTCAGCTTGAGCAAGGGTAACGGCAACGCCCTGAGCAAGAGCACTGGTTGTGAATAACCAGCTTAAGCAGAAAAAAAGACAAAAGCGCAGGGTAAAGACTTTCATGAAAAGCTCTGAGTTGTGCAGGTGGTCGGGTTTATTCTGTCAGCATACCGGTCATAAAGTTCCAGCAATCCCTTCCTAGGCACTTAATTCTAACTGCTCACTGGGTAGGGGGCGACCGTGCAGGTAACCCTGGATGCTATTGCAGCCGTTATCCGTCAAGAAGGCTTGTTGTTCAAGTGTTTCTACGCCTTCCGCTAACACCTCTAGCTCAAGGCTTTTGCCGAGACCTATAATCGCTAAAATTATGGCTTCATCCTTGGGATTTTTACCTATATCTCGCACAAAGCTGCGATCAATTTTTAGGCGATCCAAAGGCATGTATTTTAAGCGATCGAAGGATGAGTAGCCGGTGCCAAAGTCATCTAAAGCCAGGCGGTAGCCTGCCAAGCGCAAAGATTTCAACTGCTTGAAGGCAAAGTCTGGATCTTGGTGAAGAAGGGTTTCGGTTATTTCCAGTTCCAGTTGATAGCGGTTAAGTCCATAGGCATCAACCAGAATATTGAGTTGATCGATAAAGTCAGCCTGCAAGAGCTGTTGCGGAGAAATATTAACGGCAACGCAAGGCGCTTGGATACCTTCATCTTGCCAGTCTGAAATTTGGCGGCAAACCTGGTCAATGATCTGCCAGCCCAGAGGAACGATGAGCTGGGTTTCTTCAGCTAAAGGAATAAAATGATCAGGCGGTATTTTACCCTGAGTAGGGTGCTCCCAGCGTACCAGGGCCTCCAGGCCGCATAGTTGCATGGTATTTAGCTGATGCTGAGGTTGATAGTGCAGGGTTATTTGTGGAGTATTGATGGCAAGGCGAAGGTCTTGCTCTAGCTCAAAGTTTTTTCGGGTTAGAGTTGTTTGCGAGGCTTGGTAAATTTCATAACGATTTTTACCTAGAAGCTTAGCCTGGTGTAATGCAGTATCGGCATTGCGGATTAAGGTATTAGTATCTTGATTTGACTGTTCACTAAAGCTAATACCAGCGCTGGCGGTGATTTGTAAATGCATACCTGCGGCATGCAGAGGTTGAGCGGTTACATCTAAAAGGCGCTGGGCCAGAGCCTGGGTGGCTTCGGTCGTTTGGCTAGGTTTTAAGCGCTGGAGCAGAATAAACTCATCTCCACCCATACGGTAGAGCTCAGCTACTCCATCAAACTCTTGCATCCAGCGGGCAGCAAGCTCAATTAACAAGCTGTCACCCGTCAAATGGCCGAGGCTGTCATTAATAAGTTTGAATCGGTCCAAGCCTATAAACATCAAAGCCAGGTGCTGATGACCAGGCTGTTGAAAAAATCTGTCTAGCTCTTGTTCTAAACGCAGGCGATTAGGTAGCCCAGTCAGAGGGTCATGCTCAGCTTGAAATGCCAGGTTGCGCGTTTGCTCTTTCACACGATGAGCGAGCGTAGTCTCGCGGTTGTGCATCCCTAAAATGACCCCGGTAATCAAGGCGCTGATAATGACTAAAAGGCTTTGAAACTGGAGCACGTTGGCACCGGGTGTTAAGGCCTTGTAGGTTTGCCCCGCTTGAATATCAAAGTGCCACTCCTGCTGTGCAAAATCAAAGCTAAAGCTTTTTTGGTAGAGTGGGGTGAAGCCTTGGTGCTTTATTGTGTTGGTATAGAAAGGTTCTTCGGCACCCTCTTCTCGAATGCTAACCAGCACACCTTCTAGGCCACTGAGTGCGAGAGCTGCATCAATAATGCGATTAACTGTAAATACGCCTGCCATAAAGCCAGCGAGCTGTTTTTCAGTGCTTAATAGTTGGCTGCGTTGATCCAGACTATTTAAATAAACAGGCTGGAGTATAAGTAGTCCTGGCTCGTCTGGTGCCTGAGTTAAGTTAAGAATTTGCGTGGCAACAGGTCGGCCGGTCTCTTGTGATTGGATAACCCAGCGGCGGCGATCTTCAAGCGACAAAAGATTGAAACCTAGGGCAGCCGTATTTTCGGCAAAGGGTTCAACAAACTGAACCGGGATCAGGGGATCTTCTGGTTGGGGTGATTCGCCATAAACAGCATACTCAGGGTAATCAAGCAGCTGGCGTGTTGTTTGATTAAAAGCCTCGCGCTCTTGGGCGCTAATGATAGGGTCCCAGGAATAGGCTAAAACGGAAGGGTTGCGGTTCAAAATTTCAGCGGTTGCTTGATGAAAGTCTTCTGGCCCCATGCCATGAGCATGAACAAAGCGGCTTTCTAGCTTGCCTAAATCGGCCAGATTTTGTTGGTAAAGGCGGTTCATATTGGCATGTAAAATATCCACGTCGCGCTCAAAGTGGCGTTCGACTTGGGCATCAACCTGCATTAGATAGACTTGGTTAGCGGCAAGCACAACCAACAGGGTGCCAGTAAACAAGGTCATGAGCCGACGCTGCAAATTGCGTAAAATGCCTTCGGCTTGAGGTTGAAGAACAGCAAGCAACAAGGGGGTAACAAGGAGTACACCAAAGGTATCGCCAAGCCACCAGGTTAGCCAGTCAGCCGCCAAGCCTGTACTTCCAGCTTGCGGCGAAAGCAGATGAATTGCTAGGGTGCCCAGGCTCGCGCTCACTAGGGTTGAAGAAAAGCCAACATAAAAGATAAACCGAAAAACGCGCTTTTCACCACGTGCAATCAGTGGATGACCCGTTTTGTGCTTAACTAACCAGGTGGCCAGTAATGCTTGTAAATAGATTCCAGTGGCAATGATAAAAGCTGCCAAAAAGATAGAAGAAGTGATTAGTGACGGATTCCAACTCGCTGGTAGCAGCAGATTAAAACTAAAACTGCCTAACCAGACGCCGGGTAGGCAGCGAAACCCAAAGTGAATGCCAGCAGCTAAAGCAATACCTGCGGGTATCCAGAGTGGCAGGATTTGATCGTGATAACCCGTTTGGCTAACAAGGGCTCCGGCCAGTAAATAGATACCGGCTAGTAATAAGATGCCACCGAGGTTATGTTGATTCCACTTAACCAAACTGCTTCCTCTTTAAGTAGAGTTCAGCCTAGATACTAATGACGAATCAAGACTAACGCTTTCTCTGGACTTATTCCAGAGCCAGCATAAAAGTTTGCAAGGTTGCTAGCTTGTATACGGGTAGCGTGTTAAACTTAAGATTCAACTTCAACACATAGCTGCCAGCTAGGTCAGCCTAATGTGTTCCCTGCATCAGGCAGACGTTGCCCTTTCTTGATTGTGTATCGGGCCCGCGCCCGCCTCTGCGTTTATCTGTAACTTAGGTACAATTGATGTCTAATGACGCAAGCCTGCCCGCTTTTGACGAGCTGGGCCTTCCTGACTTTTTGCTTTCTTCTATTGAATATTCGACTCCTTCTCCAATTCAAGCTCAGACCATTCCGCTGCTGCTTGAAGGCCATGACCTCTTAGGTCAGGCTCAAACGGGAACGGGTAAAACCGCCGCCTTTGCGTTGCCTTTACTGGCACGCCTGGATACCAAAGCGCGCCTGCCCCAGGTGTTAGTCTTGGCACCCACACGTGAGCTGGCTCAGCAGGTTGCTGAATCCGTTGAAAAATACGGCACTAATATGAAAGGTGTTAAGGTCGCTAGCCTCTATGGCGGTGCTGAATACCGTGAACAAATTCGTGCTCTGCGCTCCGGCGCTCAGGTAGTAGTCGGTACACCTGGTCGGGTGATGGACCATATGCGTCGCGGCAGTCTCGACCTGTCCGAACTGCAGACTCTGGTCCTCGACGAAGCTGACGAAATGCTGCGCATGGGCTTTATTGATGATGTGGAATGGATTCTGGAGCAGACCCCGACCGAGCGTCAGGTGGTACTCTTCTCTGCCACCATGCCCGAAGCTATTCGCCGGATTGCTCAGCGCCACCTGAAAAACCCCAAAGAAATTCGCATTGCCGCCAAGGCGCGTACTGCAGATACCGTCAGCCAGCGGGTATGGATGGCCAATGGCCTGCCTAAACAGGAAGCCCTAACCCGCATCCTGGAAGCTGAAGAGTCAGACGGTATTATCATTTTCACCCGCACCAAAGCCGGTTGCGGTGATTTGGCAGACTTTCTGAATGGCCGTGGTTTCAGAGCCTCTGCGTTGCACGGCGACATGGCTCAGGCTCAGCGTGAGCAGGCGGTTGAAAAGCTCAAGCGCGGTCAGCTGGATATCCTGGTAGCTACTGATGTGGCGGCTCGCGGTCTGGATGTTGAGCGCATCAGCCACGTGGTTAACTATGATCCACCCCATGACAGCGAATCCTATGTTCACCGGATTGGCCGTACGGGTCGTGCGGGTCGCAGTGGCCAGGCAATACTCTTCGTTACTCCACGTGAAAAACGTCTGCTCTTTAACTTGGAGCGCAGCACTGGCCAGAAAATTCAGCCGATGGAATTGCCCAAGGCTGCAGTGATCAACGCCAAGCGCACTGATAAGTTCAAGGAGCAGGTGGTGCATGCCATGCAGGCCCGCAACCTGGAGGACTTCCAGAAGCTGGTGGCCGAAATCCAGACCGAAACCGAAGCCGAGCCGCTGCAGATTGCTGCTGCTTTAGCAAAAATGGTTCAGGGCAACACACCGCTGTTTGTTGAAGATGTGAAGCCGCGTCCGATGCGCGAACGCACGCCGCGTCGTGATGAAGGACCACGAGGCCGTAAAGGTGCTGGTGCTGGCCGTTCACGTGAGCTGGAAGCGGGTATGAAGCGCTACCGTATGCCCATCGGCCGTGCGCATGGCGTCAAGCCTGCCAATATCGTGGGTGCCATTGCCAACGAGGCCAACATCTCCAGCCGCAATATCGGTCGCATCGACATCCAGCAGGATTTCAGCACCGTGGATCTGCCTGAAGGCATGCCCAAGGCGGTTTTCCAGGCGCTGGCTCGCGTTCGCGTCTGTGGTGTGCCTCTGAACCTGACTAGCCGTGAAGGCTTCAGTGGCAAGCCCGGCAATGATGACGGTGGTCGCCCGATTCGCCGTCGCTCTGCTTAAGGCTTGATGCCTGAATAAAAAACCCGGCCTGAACGCCGGGTTTTTTTATGTCAGAAAACTTCGCTCAGTCCTTTATTGC
>SKIX01000024.1 GCA_007116195.1 Marinospirillum sp.
GAGGGGTCAGCGATGGCGACTTGTAGCTGCCAGCCGCCTTCAGCACGGGGCGTGATGCTCAAAGCATCATCCATATCCTTGGTGGAAGCACTGTCGATGGTAAAAAAGGGAAGGCTGGTCAAGTCTTCGCGAACCAAGCCTTCCGGGTCGGTCAGCGTCCAGTTTTCTTCAATGACGGGTTGCTCGTGAGGCAGAGAGTGACGTGCCAGAATCACCCACCAGGGGGCATAGTGATCGTCTTGTTTGGCGACCAACTCGGTGATTTCAACAAAAAAGCTCTTGTCCTTGGGTCGCAAGGGGTGGCGCTCCAGGTGAGCAACCACCCAGTCGCCATCATCTAAGTCCTGCTCATTCAGCCCGGAAACCGTTTTACCTTTTAGTGGCTGATTGAGATTCGGTTGGTCGGGAACTACAGCCAGTTTGCCCTGAACCTTTTGGATACGGCCAATAAAACGTCCCAGGCCTGCTTCCACAAGTTCTTCGGGTTCCGCAACCTGGCGCAGCTCACCTTTGCGATCAGCTTCTTCCTGAAGAATAGCTTTGACCTGATCGCCATGCAGCACTTTTTTCATATAAGGCGGAGGGATAAAGAAGCGTTCGCCTTTATCGGTTTCTAAAAAGCCGAAGCCCTTGTCGGTCGCTTTGATACGGCCTTCAATTCGGGGTGTGGACTCGCGAAGCTGACCTTTAAGTTGAGCCAGAAGATCATTGTTTTTCAAAAGGGCGTTTTGCATTAATTAACCTGTAAAGCTGTTGAAGCGCTTAGTTGGGATCTGAAGAAGGAACAGGGATCATGTATTCCTGGATTTGCTGCTGGCGGTATTCGCTCGGGCTGGGGCCAACTAAATGGCCATACCATACGGGCCCGGTCGCAATTAAAAAACCGATTACAGCCAGAGCTGAACCGAGTAGCTTGCGTTTGGGGCGTAGGTTCAGTCCAACTAATACAACGGCTAACCCTAAGAAATGCAGGAAAAAAATACTCGGTGCCATAATGCATCCTAAAGTTGTTGCTCGCAGTGGGCGAGAGTAAACTGGCATTCTAACTGAGTTATTGTTGCTTTTCAGCGTTGGAGTGCTTGACCTATGTTGCATCCGAGAAGTTTTTCTCATTTAGAGGCGACCGCTACCCTAGCAGGCGTTCAGATGAACTCAGGCGATGCTTGGCAATTGAATTTACAGGCAGCAACCAAGTGGGTTACCCAGGCGGCTGAAGCAGGTGCCGAGTTGGTGGCTCTACCTGAGTTTTTTCCCTTGATTAGCCAGGATCAACAGCTGCGCTTAAAGCTGGCTGAAGAGCCAGGTTCTGGGCCTTTGCAAGAGGCCTTAGCGGAGTTAGCGGCGAGCCTCGGCATTTGGTTAGTTGCCGGTAGCCTGCCGTTAAAAACCTATGTCGAGGATAAAACCACGAATAGCTGTCTCGTCTATGGGCCTGATGGTCGCCAGGTAGCGCGCTATGACAAGATACACTTGTTTGGTTTTCAGCAAGGTGAAGAGCGTTACAACGAAAGTGAGAGTTTTATTGCTGGGAATCAGCCGGTTACTTTTGATACGCCTTTTGGCTGTGTAGGGCTAGGCATTTGTTATGACCTGCGTTTTCCAGAGTTATTTCGTGCTTTAGATCAAGTGGATCTTTTGGTTGTACCCTCGGCTTTCACAGTGCCCACGGGCCAAGCTCACTGGGAGTTACTCTTGAGAGCCCGGGCAGTGGAGAATCAGTGTTATGTGCTGGCGCCTGCTCAGGTTGGGCAGCATGCGGATGGTCGGAAAACCTGGGGGCACTCCCTTCTAGTTGACCCCTGGGGCGAGTTGCTTGCTTGCTTACCTAAAGGAGAAGGCTGGATTAGCGGCGAGCTGAGCAGAAACAGGATAACCGAGGTGCGCAGTCAGCTACCGGCTCTCAATCACCGTCGCTTGTAACACTTCCTGATTTTGCCATAGCGCCAAAGCTTCTTTAAGAACCACGGCGTGGCTTTGCTCAGGCTCTCTTTCTAAGGTAAGCAGAGTAACCTGGCCTGCTTGGGCTTGCTCTTGCAGCTCTTTCAGTTTTTGTGGCTGAGTTAACAATTCATTGCGGTAGAGCCGAGCAAACTCTTTCCAGTTGAGTTCTCCTTGAGTGTACTGGCGTTTAATCGCGCTGCTAGGCGCTGCATCGCGCCACCAGAGGTCAACGCCTAGCTCGTCCAGGTCACGACCATAGGGTAGAAGACGATCGACCAGGATGCGTGTGCCTTCATTATCATCGCGTGATGCATAGATCCATTTTATAGAAATTGAGTCTTTCATGGTCTTTTCTCTGATTCTTCAGTGAAGAGCGCAGACGAGTCAGTTAGAATAAGCGCCCTCTCAACTTAAGCGTATTCGGTTTTTTTTATCCCCTGGGGGTCTTTTTGGCTATTCAACTGTCTGCCTGGCTGCATCCATTACATTGCTTGTTATCACAAGATGATCGTGAGAATGCGGAAATTCTTGCCGAATGCAAGTTAACGCAGCTAGCGGATGCTTATGCCTATTTATTCAAAGCCTGGCAAGACAAGTCGGCCAGGCAACTGGTGACCAGTATACAGCTTCTTGCTGCGATGGATCGACTGCATTGGCTGGATTCATCTGAAAGCCTGGCCTGGCAAGGGTTATTTGCACAGCGCTTACAACAGGTTTGCCCTACAGCTGAAGCGCTGATTGCTGATTTAACTGCTGCGGGTTATTCAGACGTTGCTTTGCAGCGTTTACATCAGGCCGACCTTTCTGCCTGGCAGCAGCCACTTGAGTTACCCTGGGTTATTAGCCCTAGCAGCACGCGTTTGCCGCCGGAATTACAGGTGCGCTCAACACCCTTGGGTTATGCCCTGGCTGTGCGCTCATCAAGTTTTGTTGTGTTCCAGCAGCCCTTGAATGATCCTGATTACTTAAGAGAGCGTTTCTGGCCGGATGTTAAAGCCACACTGAATAATTATTGGCAGGTTTATAATGCTAGTGACTGCCAGCAGCTGATCTACTGGCTGGCCGGTCAAGGTCAGCGCTATGCTTGGCAACTGGATTTTAATTGGTTGCAGCAAGCAACCGCGGAAGAGAGGGTGAGCTGGCGTGAAGAGCTGCCTGAAGGCATGGATGATTATGCCGACAGGATGGAAACCCATGTATCTTCTGGAGCATCCCAGCTCGATGTGGCTGCCTGGGACTGGGTGCGTATGGCAGACTTGGCCTTGGCGGGTTTTTTAGCCGGCTATTTAACGGCCAAACAGTGGCGCAGCTATGCGCTGGTCGCTTTATGGCTATTACGAAGTAGTTATAACTCCTGGGAAGACTTAGCGGCTAGCTATCTGCAAGGCTATCAGTTGTGGCAAACACAAACGGATTTTAGTTTAAGCCCTGAACTGGAAACGACCTGGCAGCAGCTGTTGACGCTGCCTTTTTCACCCTTAAAACAGCTGGACTGGGATGCTCTGTCGCTCGATCACCCTGACTTTCGTGATGCGCTGGGTTATTTTTCTGAGCGTCTTGATGATCCGTTGATGCTGGCGAGTCTCTTGGCGAGCCTGCGCGATGATGTCAGCCTGCTAACAGGGCTTGCCCTGGATGATCTGCCTGCAAGTCGTCGTGATGAGGCTAGAGACTATTTGTTTGCCGGACTGGATGTGCAACTGGATGAGCAGTTAACCCCAACTTTGGCGCGTTTTTGGCAACCAGGGCGAGTGCACCACTATGACCAATTAGCTTTAAATAGTCGCATAGCTAAGCCACCGGAGTTGCCAGCTAACCTTGCCGCTGTTGATGAGGTTTGGGATGCCTGGCGAGAGCAGCAGCCTTTATTAGCTGAACAGGTTAACCATCCTGCGGGCGTGGTGATGGCAGAAAAGTATGCTTTCTATTTGATTAAAGCTATGGAGACAGGCCACTACCCACAAGAAGAAATTGTCCAGTTAGCACTGGCTTTGAAAGATTATTTGAGTTGGCATTATTCCTCGGCACAAGCGCTCTTGTCGGCTTGGCATAGCTGGGATGAGGTACTCAGTCTGGGAGGTGAAGAAAAACCTTTATTGGCCGAGTTGCAATGGCATTTGCAGGACCCTGGCAGCCTGTTTCGTTTTCTGCCGTGGAAGAGGCCACCCGCACGCTTTACGGAACCAGGCCGGCCCGTTAGTGAGGCTGACTTGGCGACCTTGAACCTGGTTGGCCCTTTAACTGGTTTGCACTGGTCTTGGCCGGAAAAGCTACCCGAATATCCACGTCGTGAACTGAAAAACCTGCTGCAGGATACTCATCTGTTCCAAAGTGCTGAAGACTTAGAAGATTTTCTCAACCACCTGCTACTTGCTGGTGATCGCCAGGAATATCTGATCGCTTTTTCGCCTTTTACACTGAATGCGGAACGTTTAGAGCTGGAAATAGAAGCTCAGGAGCAGGATGAGCGCGATGAAGAGCAGGAGGCTTACTACCAGCGCTTACTGCGAGTCAGGGATAATACTTTGGGTATTAATGAAGTTGATTTGACGGCCTGGGATATGGCGCAATTGGTTGATCTGGCGGTCGCTGGTTATCAGGTCGACTGGCTCGATGAAGAAGCCTTGTTGAGCTGGCTAGCCAAGGCTAGAGAGCAAATCACAAGTGAGTACACCGGCTGGGCTGATTTCGCCCGTGCCCTCTTAGCCGGTTATAACTTTTTTATGAACGAGACTGAGAACCGCGCTGAGCTTTTAGAGGTCTTTAGTCAGCGTTTGTTGAGCCTGTTAATTGCAGTGCCAGCTCAAGCGGGTCTTTGGTATACCCTGGCTTGGCCGGGTGATCGTCAGCGCAGCTGGAGTCAGTCAGCAACGCCCAGCTTAACTGGGCGGCAGCGCCTTCATTAGCCACGTCCGTGAGGTGCATCCAGGTTAAGCTCTGGCCCTAAGGGTACAACGCGGGTTGGGTTGATCATGTCATGGCTCTGATAATAGTGCCCCTTGATGTGCTGGAAATCCACGGTTTCCTTAATCCCTGGCCACTGGTAAAGCTCGCGCAGGTAGCCGCTAAGCTGTGGGTAGTCGGCGATGCGTTTGAGGTTGCATTTAAAGTGACCGACATAAACTGCATCAAAGCGTATTAGGGTTGTGAAGAGTCGCCAGTCGGCTTCGGTAATCTGATTGCCACACAGGTAGCGCTGCTGGCTGAGCCGCTGTTCTAACCAATCCAGGGTTTCAAATAGTGGCTCAACGGCTTCTGCATAAGCTTGTTGCGTGGTCGCAAAACCTGCTTTGTAAACGCCATTGTTAACTTCATCATAAACCCTGGCGTTCACGGCATCGATTTCTTCACGCAAAGCAGCCGGGTAGTAGTCACCTGCTTTGGCGCCCACAGCATCAAAAGCGCTGTTAAACATGCGGATAATATCAGCTGACTCATTACTGACCAGGGTTTGCTGTTGCTTATCCCAAAGTACCGGTACTGTAACCCGACCGGAATACTGGGGGTCAGCCTGGGTATAGATTTGATGCATAAACTCAGCTTGGTTGATGCTGTCCGGGATGACGCCGGGGCCAGATTGAAAAGTCCAACCCTTTTCAGCCATGTACCAGTGAACGACGGAAAGGCTGATCATTTGCTCTAGCCCCTTAAGCTTGCGGAATATCAGGGTGCGGTGAGCCCAAGGGCAAGCTAGAGAAACATAAAGGTGGTAGCGACCCGCCTCGGCTGAGAAGCCTGCTTGACCGCTGGGGCCGGAATCTCCATCGTGGGTGACCCAGTTACGAAATTGGCTTTGCGAGCGCTCAAAACGGCCGCCAGTGGAATCAGTGTCATACCATTGATCGTGCCATTGACCATCGACAAGAAGTCCCATGCTGCCTCCTCAGGTTGAATAAAGATTCGAGTATAGGGTAAAGAAGGTGATTCGACACCCGTTAGCTCGGTGTATAAAATGCTTGTCAATCAACCTAGACTGGATAGGAAGCACCCACTTTGAGCCAAGATACGCCTGCGTCACCTGCTCTCTCCTTGATTGAAGACCTCTCGCAAGCAACGACCACGCTCGCTATCTCTCAACAGCTCTTGCAGTGGTTTCGTCAAGGGGGTGCTGAAGAAGCTGAAGCCCGCTTTCATGCTCTTTTGGCTGCGTTAGAGCAGCAGCCTGAAACAACAGCCAAGCTGGCCAAGGTGTTTTTTCAGGGTTTGCAGGAGACTCATATTTATCCAGCCCTGGTTACCCTGGGTATTTTTTCCCGCAGGGGGTTTACCCGCGAATTCATTTCCCGCTTTTATGAGCGTCTTAACCCCGCTCCCAAGCAGCTCGATAATCTGCGCGATGTTATGGGGCTGATCGTGGATAGCAGTAGCGACGAAGTGTGGCTCAAGGCCTTACCTGCGCGGGCCTGGCTGGATCTTTTTGCTTGTCTGGAAAGACAGCTGCCTGGTGAGCAAGCCCAGGAGCTGCGTTGCCATTTGTTTAAAGAAAACCTTCATGCTTTGGAAATGCTCTCGATTTGGGTTGCAGCTGAGGAGCTAGAGCCTGACTTGATGCGCTTGGATCGGCGTTTGCTGGAGCTGGATTCTCCTTTAGTGGCTTTGCAAAGGGAAATGCATCGTTTAATTGCCAGTGGCTGGCAGCAGTTGAATGATCCCCAGCAACCTCTGGGTGATGCTGACCATTTTTGGGTCATGCTGGATCAATCACGAGAGCAGGTTGCACGTTTGCGCCGTCGTGGTGCTGGTGCAGGCTCTTCAGTTGCTTTGGCTCACCTACTCGAACGCCTGGATCAAACACTCAATCGACTGGAAGCACTTTTAACCTGCATTTTGACAACTAGCGCTGAAGAACAGCAACGGGCACAGGGTCAACTGGTTCAGGATTTACTGCTTGCCAGTGCTGAAAAGAAAAGTTTGAAATCTCTTTGGCAACGAAGTAGCTGGATGTTGTCGCGCAGTATTACCCAAAACAAAAGTGACCACGGGGAACACTATATTGCTCGTGACCGGCAAAGCTATTTTGCACTGATGCGTTCTGCTGCAGGTGCCGGGTTTATTATAGCGCTAATGGCTTTGCTAAAAATCACCATAGAAAGCTGGGGTTTAAGTCGAGGCTGGGAAGCCGTGCTTGTAAGTCTTAACTATGGTTTAGGGTTTATGCTGGTGCACTTGCTGCGCTTGACGATTGCGACCAAGCAGCCTGCAATGACAGCTGCCAGCTTTGCTGCTGAAGTTGAGAAGGGCGAGAATGCCCGCGCCAGTCACCGACGCTTGGCTAGCCTGTTGGTGGAAGTGAATCGTTCCCAGTGGGCAGCGGTCTGGGGAAACGTGAGCACAGCCTTGTTACTGGCTAGTGGCCTGTCTTTGATTTATGTCTGGTTCGTCGGTAGCAGTTTGTTGACCAGCCAGGAAGTTGCTTACCAGTTGCAAGCTTTGGCACCGATTACTGGGCTGGCACTCTTTTATGCAGCTATTGCTGGGGTTTGGTTATTTTGTTCGGGAATCTTGGCAGGTTTCTTTGATAATCGTGCCGATTACTTAGAAGTGCGTTTACGCTTGCGCTATCACCCCTTGATGCAGCGCCTGTTTAAAGAACAAAGGCGTGCACGCCTGGCCGATTACCTGCATGATAATTATGGTGCTTTGGCTGGAAACTTTATTTTTGGTGTACTTCTGGGTGCGACGGGTTATATCGGCTATTTAACAGGCCTGCCCCTGGATATTCGCCATGTTGCCTTTTCTTCAGCGAACCTAGGCTATGCCACTGTCAGTGGTGGGTTGGATCTCTTAGCCTTTCTGGGCTATTTGGTTTTGGTTCTGTTGATTGGCTTTGTTAATTTATGGGTTAGTTTTGCCTTGGCACTAAAAGTTGCACTCAAAGCTCGCGGAACTGAGCTAGGCAGCTTTAGAGGGTTGTTTGTAAGTGTTCTGGAAGAAATTAAACACAGGCCCTTGTCTTTCTTTTTTCCTTTGCAAGCCGTTCAGCAAGCGCTGAAACAGGATGCTAAGGAGCCCGCTTCTAAAGATTCATCAGCTGACTCTTAAGAAATGAGTGTTGCTATTAGGAGACACTTGCTGCTTTTATATTAGCAATATACGTTGAGCTGGTATTTTAAAATCTATAATGATGATGAGGTAGAAAAATATGAATAATGCACGTCGTTCGTTTATGAAAAAAGGCCTGTTTGGCTTAGCGGCTCTGCCACTAGGTATGGGTGTTTTAACGAACCAGGCCTTCGCTGCTCGCCAACAAATCCCTGAAGATCATGCTATGGCCCAGGCTTTGGGTTATGTAAAACAAAGCACGACCGAAGGCCAATACTGTGATAACTGTATTTTCTGGGAACAGGGCAATAACCCACCTGAAAGCTGTTCTCTGCTACAGCCAAACAACTTCAAAGTTGAAGCTAAAGGCTGGTGTGAGCGCTGGATTGCCGGTTAAGTGCTAAGTGTCTAAGTAAGACTCTGCAAAGCCCAGCTCCTGCTGGGCTTTAGCTCTGATTTGTACATAAAGTTCATTCTGGTCGCTAGGGTATAAAAAGACGCTAGGGTACTAGTACCATTATAATTAAAAAGTCTCTGGGTAAAGTTACACAAGTTTTTTTCTTTCGTTGCCCTATGAAATCTGTTGGAACTGCAGCTTAGCGA
>SKIX01000235.1 GCA_007116195.1 Marinospirillum sp.
GCTAGTCGTATTTCGATGATGCAAGGGCGAGGCCTGCAAATTGCTGAGATGCGCCTGGATCCTCCTGAGCTAGGTAAGCTGAGAATACAAATCCGTATGCAGGGTGACCAAGCTACTGTAGTGATGCAGTCACCCAATGCGCAAGCAAGAGACCTGCTAGAAAATGCACTGCCTCGTTTGCGTGAGCAGCTAGAGCAGCAAGGTATTTCTTTAGCTGATGCCTCCGTATCGGAAGAGGCTTTTTCTGGTGAGGGGGGTGAAGGCACTGAAGAGCAGGGTTTAGCCCAGGGTAATGGCGGGGCTGAAGCGGGTGAGTTGACCGAAGAAGTTGCTATGACTTACTTTGATGAGCCTCTAGGTCTGATAGACTACTATGCCTAGATCAACGGAGAAACTGGATGGCTGACGAAGACAACCAAGAAGGCAAAAGCAAAAAGCTGCTTATCATAGGCGGTCTAGTGATTGGTGTTGCAATCGTTTTGGCCTTGGCAGTGGCCGGCGCCCTCTACTTCTTAGATAGAGACTCCAGTGACGACGAGGGTGGCCGTAGCGGTTTGGGTTTTGGTGGCTCAGACATTCAACTGAACACCGCCTCCTACTTTGTTTTTGAAGATGCTTTTGTTACGCCTTTAGTCTCTTCAGACCGTCGCCAGCGTTTTATGCAGGTCTCTTTAGCTGTTAAGGGAGCTGATCGTCAGGTAACTCGGTCAATTGAGACCCATATGCCACGTATTAAAAACGACCTCAACCGCTTGTTTACAGGGCAAGATTATCAAACCCTGCAAACACCGGAAGGTAAAATGCAGCTGCAAATGAGTGCTGCTGAAGTCGTGCAAAGAATAGTAGAACGAGACGGTGTTCGGATAGACGAAGTATTGATTACAGATTTTGTACTTCAATAGTTTTGCTGAGCAGCCAAAGAATAATCATTGACTAGTTAAGGTGGCAATTTATGGCAGTTCAGGATCTGCTGTCCCAGGATGAAATCGACCTGCTACTTCATGGTGTGGACGATGAAGATCTGCCTGACCCTAATGAAGAAAATGAAAACTCTGGCGATGTCCAGAATTATGATATTACCAGTCAGGATCGCATAGTTAGGGGTCGGATGCCGACCCTGGAGATGATTAACGAGCGTTTTGCACGCTATACCCGAATTAGCTTATTTAACCTCTTGCGGCGAAGTGCACATGTCGCTTCAGGTGGGGTGCAAATTATGAAGTTTGGTGAGTATGTACATACTTTGTACGTGCCTACCAGCTTGAATCTTGTGAAAATCCGCCCTTTGCGCGGCACCTCGCTTTTTGTGATGGACGCGAAACTGGTTTTTAAGCTGGTCGATAACTTTTTTGGCGGAGACGGGCGCCACGCTAAAATTGAAGGGCGTGAGTTTACTCCAACAGAAATTAGAATTGTTCAGAAAGTGCTAGAGCAGGTTTTCATTGACCTTAAAGAGGCTTGGGCAACCGTCTTGCCTTTGAATTTTGAGTACATAGGTTTTGAAGTTAACCCTGCCATGGCTAACATTGTAAGCCCGAGTGAAGTTGTTGTCGTTAGCACCTTTCACATCGAGTTGGATGGCGGTGGTGGCGACCTTCACATCACTATCCCCTACTCAATGATCGAACCGGTAAGGGAAGAGCTGGATTCAGGTGTTCAGTCCGATGTTGATGATATTGATGAGCGCTGGGTTAGGGCTTTGCGGGCTGATATTATGGAAGCAAAAATTCCATTGAATGTTAAAGTCGTAGATAAGGATTTAACTCTAGGTGATATCGTCAATCTAGAAGCTGGGGATATTATTCCTGTTGATCTGCCTGACTATGTTACTTTGCAGGCTAATGGTGTGCCTGTGTACAAGTGTAAAATGGGACGCTCGGGTGAGAACCTGGCGCTAAAGGTTAAAGAGCAAATCAGACTGGTTCGCTAAAAGTTCCAGTGACTTGTTGCCAATGAAAAGCTTAGGAAAGCAGTTATGAGTAACGAAAAAAATAACGAAAACCCAGCAGATGAAAATGAAGACTGGGCTGCGGCCCTAGATGATCAAGCTGCTAGTGATAGCGGAGTTGATGAGTCGGGTAGCGAAGACGACTGGGCTGCTGCCATGGAGGAGCAGGGTGCAGAAGATGCTGGCGACGATGCCGGTGATGATTGGGCCGCTGCTTTAGAAGAGCAGACGACGGCAGATGAAAGTGCTGAGCAGCTGACAGAGGATGATATCCAGTCTGCTCCGCTGGAATATCTAGAAGATGACCCAAGTGGGTTTGAGGGTGAAAACCCCAACCTAGAAGTCATTATGGATATTCCAGTAACGATTGCGATGGAAGTGGGCAATACTGAAATTGCTATACGCAATCTGCTGCAATTGAACCAGGGTTCGGTAATTGAGTTAGATCGTTTAGCTGGTGAGCCTTTAGATGTAAAGGTTAATGGCACTCTAATTGCCCACGGTGAAGTTGTTATGGTAAACGAGAAGTTTGGTATTCGCCTTACGGATGTGGTTAGCCCGACTGAACGTATCAAACGGTTACGTTAATGATGCTAAGGCAAGGTTTGAGCCTTAAATACCGAGTAGGGCAGGCAGTAATTTACTGTCTGCCTTTTCTGTTTTTTCCTTTGCCCTTGCTGGCGGAAGCCCCTAAACCAAGCCAAAATCTTGCCTCGACTTCTTCCATGATGATACAGGTCACGCTTGGCCTGGTTGTTGTTATTGCTTTAATGCTAATTCTGGCTTGGCTGGCAAAGCGTTTACGCCTGGTGCCTGGTGGTAGTCACCATCAAGCTCTTAAAGTGATGGCCGTGCTGCCCTTAACCAACCGTGAACGCCTCGTTCTGGTTCAGGTCGGTGAAGAGCAGCTGCTCTTAGGGGTGACAAGCAACCAAATTAACTGTTTGCATCAGTTAGAAAAACCCTTGTCCATGAACACAGCTTCTGGCCAAGCCGGTTTTGCCCAATTGCTTAATCAGTGGAAAACAGCACCAGCTAACAGAACAGTTACCTCAAAGGATAGTAAGCATGAAGGTTAAAGCCTTATTGCTCCCTCTATTAGCGCTGTTATTGGCATCTTTTGATGCCAGTGCTGCCCAGTTGCCTGCATTTGAAGCTTTACGAGTCGAGCCCAATGAGGATGGCGGTGAAACCTATTCGGTAACGATTCAGGTTCTTGCCATCATGACAGCGCTGACTTTTTTGCCAGCCATGCTGATCATGATGACCAGCTTTACTCGAATTATTGTTGTTTTAGCCATTTTGCGCCAAGCCTTAGGTTTACAGCAGACACCTTCTAATCAAATCGTTATAGGTTTGGCACTCTTTTTAACCTTTTTTATTATGACCCCCGTTTGGGAAAGGGTGAATGCTGAGGCCTTGCAGCCCTATCTGGCTGAAGAGGTCACCCCTTTAGAGGCCGTTGAGTTGGCGAAAGCGCCCTTGACCGAGTTTATGCTGGCACAGACTCGTGAAACTGATCTGGATATGTTTGCTCGCATTGGCGGCTATGAGGTCTTCGAATCAGAAGCGGATATTCCTTTTGTGGTGCTAGTGCCTGCGTTTATGACCAGCGAGTTGAAAACAGCTTTTCAAATCGGATTTATGCTCTTCATCCCCTTTCTAATCCTTGATATGGTGGTTGCCAGTATTTTGATGGCAATGGGTATGATGATGCTCTCCCCGATCATTATTTCCTTACCCTTTAAAATTATGTTGTTTGTACTGGTTGATGGCTGGACTTTAGTGATGGGGACTTTGGCAGCCAGTTATGGTTATTAGCGAACCTAGGAGAGGCTTATGACGCCTGAAGTGGCTGTTGACCTGCTTCGCCAAGCATTGTTTATCGTCATTACCATTGTTGCCATTGCTGTTGTGCCTAGTTTGCTGGCTGGCCTTATTATTGCTATTTTTCAGGCAGCCACACAAATTAACGAGCAAACCCTGAGTTTCTTGCCGCGCTTGATGGCAACTCTACTGGCCTTGATCGTCGCTGGCCCCATGATTCTACGGATGCTGATGGAGTTCTTTCAGCGTTTATCGACTGATATCCCTTATCTTATAGGTTAAAGCTATGCCACTCTCAGGTGCTGAGCTTACGGCATGGATAGGAACCTTTCTTTGGCCTTTTTTCCGTATTGGCGCTTTCTTTATGGCTGCGCCTATTTTCAGTGCCAATATGGTTCCTGCACCGATACGTCTTCTGCTTGCGGCTATGGTTACTTTGATGCTGATGCCACTTTTGCCGCCAGTGCCGATTATGGATGGTCTGTCACCAGAAACCTGGTTGCTAGTTGCCCAGCAAATTTTAATTGGTGCAGGTTTAGGTCTTATCGTTCAGTTGCTGTTCCAGGTGTTTGTGGTTTTTGGTCAAATGGTTGCCATGCAAATCGGCATGGGGATGGCGCAGATGGCAGATCCCTCTAGTGGCATCAACGTGACGGTATTAAGTCAATACGCTTTAATAATGACCAACTTGGTGTTTCTTGCTGTTGGTGGGCACCTGGTTGTGATTTATACACTGGCTGAGAGCTTTACCGTTATTCCTATCGGATTGGAAGGCTTTACGCGAGATCATGCCTGGTTGATTGCTATTCAGGGCAGCTGGCTGTTTGCGGGCGCCTTGCTTATGGCTTTGCCGATAGTTATTGCTCAGCTGGTTGTTAATATTGCATTGGGTGTCGTTACTCGTGCAGCTCCTCAGTTAAATATTTTTGTAATCGGCTTCCCAACGATGATGATTATTGGCTTGCTGCTGCTATGGGTCTGGACAGGGGAGTACCTTTTTCATTTTGACCGTCTAGCACGCGAGATTTTTGAACTGATGCGCGTTTGGCTGGAGCTTTAGCAGTGGCTGAAAATCAAGACGGTCAAGAAAAAACGGAAGAACCTACGTCGAAACGCAAAGAAGAGTCGCGGCGTGATGGCGAGGTTGCCCGTTCAAAGGAGCTGAGCACAGCAGTGATTCTTTTGTCGGCAGGTATGGCACTACTGATTTTTGGTGCCTGGATGGGCAATAAGGGGTTGGAGCTTTTTGCTTATAATTTTGAGCTAACTCGTGAAGATGTGATGACCCATGATGCCATGTTTAAGCATTTTGGTGATTCAGTTTGGTATGCCTTAGCAGCTATCATGCCTTTTTTGATTGTGCTTTTTTTTGCTGGGGCTCTGTCACAGATTGTGGTCGGAGGCTGGAATCTGACCGCTAAAGCTCTTGTACCTAAATTTAGCAAGCTTAATCCTATCGCTGGCATTAAGCGGATTTTCTCAAAGAACTCTTTGATGGAGTTTGTGAAATCGGTCGCTAAGGTGCTTTTAGTCTGTGTCACTTCATTCATTATTATCTATGGGCTGAGTGCAGAATTTGCAACCCTGGGTGCTATGGCGCTAAAACCTGCCATTGCCAAGGGTAGCTATTTGATTGTTTGGTCTTTTTTGGCGATTAGCTTATCCTTAATTATTGTGGTGTTACTGGATGTTCCCTGGCAGCTGCATCAGCACCGTGAAAAGCTAAAAATGACCCGTCAAGAGGTAAAAGACGAGCATAAAAATACAGAAGGTAAACCAGAGGTTAAAAGCCGGATTAGGCGCATGCAGATGGAGATGGCTCAGCGTAGGATGATGTCAGATGTTCCCAGTGCTGATGTGGTGATTACCAACCCTACTCATTATGCGGTTGCGCTTAAATATGATGATGAAGGTAACTCGGCACCCTTAGTTTTAGCTAAAGGTAAGGAGCAGGTCGCAGCAAAAATTCGTGAAATTGCGGATCATTATGAAATCCCAGTGCTGCAAGTTCCCCCTTTAACTCGTGCCGTTTATTTCTCTACTGAGATCGGTGAAGAAATACCCCAGGCTTTGTATATGGCTGTTGCCCAGGTGTTAGCTTGGGTTTATCAAATGAAACAATACCAAGCAGGCAAGGCGAAGAAACCTAGCCAATTGCCTGCGATTGAGGTTCCAGAGGACTTAGACCCTGAAGCAGGCTGATTACAATTATCCACAGGATGATGCTCCGCTTGAGTTTATTTCATCAGTAGATCTTGGCATACTTCGGCGGCGCTAATAATCAGCACTTCAGCACTCATTATTACCAGGTGATACATGGATCGAACCCAGTTTCAAGGTGCCTTTCGCAGCATCATGCAAAGTCAGATAGCAATTCCTTTATTGCTGCTGGCTCTTCTTGGCATGATGACGCTGCCAATGCCTGTGTTTTTACTGGATGTGTTCTTCACCTTTAACATCGCCTTTGCAATTATTATTCTGCTGGTTGCTGTCTATTCACTGCGTCCCCTCGATTTTGCTGTTTTTCCTACCATTCTTTTGGTCGCTACGCTTTTACGTTTGGCCTTGAATGTTGCCTCAACCCGGATCGTACTTCTTAACGGCCATGAAGGGGGGGATGCGGCAGGCAAGGTCATTGAATCCTTTGGCTCGGTGCTGATCGGCGGCAACTATGTCGTAGGTATGATCGTGTTCTTGATTTTAATGATCATTAACTTCGTCGTTATTACCAAGGGTGCAGGACGTATTTCTGAAGTGAGCGCCCGCTTTACACTGGATGCTATGCCAGGCAAGCAGATGGCGATAGATGCTGACCTGAACGCGGGTTTGATTGATCAAGATGAAGCGAAAAAGCGGCGTGAAGAAATAGCATCTGAAGCTGATTTTTATGGATCTATGGATGGTGCCAGTAAGTTTGTTCGTGGTGATGCCGTTGCTGGCATTATGATTTTGGTGATCAACGTGGTAGGTGGCTTACTAATCGGTATGTTGCAGCATGGTTTGCCTTTCGCAACTGCCACTGAGCGTTATGTTTTGCTAACCATTGGTGATGGCCTGGTTGCTCAGATCCCATCTCTTATGCTTTCCGTTGCTGCTGCCATTATGGTGACACGGGTTAACTCATCACAAAATATTTCTACTCAGGTCTCTGAGCAGATGTTTGGTACGCCCAAAGCACTAGCTGTGGCCGCTGTGCTAATGATTATCATGGGTTTAGTTCCGGGTATGCCGCATGTTGCCTTCCTGGGTTTAGCGAGTGTTGCCGGTGGCGGTGCTTACCTTATTTACCATCTGCAGAAAAAGCAGCAACAGGAAGCTGCGGTTGCTGAACAGGCAGCCAGCCAACTGCCTATTACTCCAGATCCGGATGTTGTAGATCAAAAAGAGTTGAATTGGCAGGATGTTGCGCCAGTTGATCTGCTTGGCTTGGAGGTGGGTTATCGGCTTATTCCCTTGGTTGATAAAACTCAAGGGGGGCAGCTGTTAGGTCGTATTAAAGGGATACGTAAAAAGTTATCACAAGACCTCGGTTTTTTAATGCCCTCGGTACATATTAGAGATAACCTGGACTTAACGCCGAATAGCTATCGCATTATCTTAAAAGGAGTAACGATTGGTGAGGCTGAAGTTCACCCGGAGCGCGAGATGGCTATTAACCCAGGCCAGGTGTACGGGCCGATCAATGGGATTAAAGGTCGGGATCCTGCTTTTGGCTTAGAGGCCGTTTGGATCAACCCCAATCAGCGTGAAGAAGCACAGACCTTGGGTTATACCGTGGTCGATGCTAGTACAGTGATAGCGACCCAGCTTAACCAGATTATGCATGACTATGCGCATGAGTTAATTGGTCATGATGATGTGCAGAAGATGCTGGATATGCTTGCTAACTCTGCGCCCAAGCTGTCGGAGCAATTAGTGCCTGATAGTGTTTCTCTGTCCGTGTTGCTCAAGGTGTTGCAGAACCTGTTGATCGAGCAGGTGCCGGTTAAGGATTTTCGCTCTATTGCTCAGGCTCTGGTAGAGGCAGCTCATACAACGCGTGACCCTATTCAGTTGACGACAGCAGTTAGGGTTGCGTTATCCCGATCAATTGTTCAGGCTATTACGGGGCCGAGTGACCACCTTGCCGTTATTACCCTTGAGCCTGAGTTAGAACAACTGTTGTTGAAGAGTGTACAGCAGGCTGCACAGCAGGGTGGTGAATCCGACCAGCTAATCCTTGAGCCAGCAATGGCAGAAAAATTGCAGCAGTCCCTGAGTGAAGTGGCTCAGCAGCAAGAAATGCAGGGTAATCCTGCGGTGCTGGTTACGGCGGCACCAGTAAGACCGGTTATGGCAAGATTTGTGCGTTATGGTATTCAAAACGTACATGTTTTGTCTTATCAAGAAATTCCGGATAATAAACAAATCACTATCGTAGCAACCATAGGTCAGTAATAACGTGCAACCAAGAGGTTTCTATCCATGCGGGTAAAGCGCTTTTTTGGAGCAGACTCCCGTCAAGCAATGCGTCTGGTTCGTGAAGAACTGGGTGCAGATGCGGTTATAGTTTCTAACCGCAAGGTTGATAATGGTGTAGAAATAGTTTGTGCACTGGATTATGAGGGCAAGGAGACACCCCAAGACTTTTCCACGGCTTTAAAGCAGGCTGACCAAGGTGATGCTCTACAGCAAGAGTTAGATGAAGCGCGAAAGCGAATTTTATCGGGTGCACGCTTTGATGGCGGCTTAACTGAAAATGCCTTTCAAAAAAAAGCCCGTTTAAGACAGTGGGGCTTGAATGAGTGGGGCGAAAGCGATGATGA
>SKIX01000200.1 GCA_007116195.1 Marinospirillum sp.
AACCCTAACCAGCGGCCTTACCAAAACGCTCAACTGGTACCTGGATAACCCAGACTGGGTCAGCTGGTGGTTAGATCAACAGCAACAGCCAAGAAAACGCCGTGTAATTCAAGGCATTTGAGTCCACCAAGAAACACTTAAAAGCCTGCCAGCTAGCCTATTGCTCTGGAGGAAAGTGCTGGATTAGCTTTGCTTTAAGCTCATCAAAACGAATTGGCTTGCTTAAATAGTCATTCATTCCTGCTTTTAAGCAGGCTTCTCGATCACCTTCCATTGCATTGGCAGTCATCGCAATAATGGTAACAGGGTCAATGCCCGCACGCGCTTCGTATTCACGCAGCTTGCGGGTTGCTTCCAAACCACCCAATACCGGCATCTGCAAATCCATCACCACCAAGTCATAAGGCTTGCTGCTTTCTACTTGAAGTTTATAGGCGTCCAAGCCTTCTTGGCCGTTTACGGCTTGATCTACAAGGCAACCCTGCTTAGCGAGTAGAGTTGAAGCTAGCTTACGATTAACAGGGTTATCTTCGACTAAAAGCGTGCGTATGGCAGCGGGTGTTGAAGCCTCTTGCGAGCACTCGGCCAGCCTGGGTTCTTGCTGGGTAACTGCAGGTTGCTCTGCAACAGCAAAAGGCAAAACAAACTCAAAGCAGCTGCCCTCACCTTCACGGCTTTGAACATGAATTTCTCCACCCATGAGTTGAACCAGTTGGCTGGATATCGACAAACCCAAACCCGTTCCCCCAAATTCGCGAGTCGTCGATGCATCAGCTTGGGAAAAGGCTTCAAAAATTGCCTGTAGCTGGTTTTCAGCAATACCGACACCTGTATCCGTCACTGCAAACTGCAAGCTAGCTTGCTGGCCTTTAACAGCGAGCCGTTTAACTGCTAGCTGTATCCAGCCTTGATGAGTAAATTTAATGGCATTACCCACCAGGTTAATAATCACTTGACGTAACCGGGTAGGGTCACCTTGCAGGTATTGGGGTACCTCAGGCTCTAGGATCAAGCTTAGCTTCAAGCCTTTTTCTTCTGCTCGATTGGCCAGTATCTTGTGAATTTGCTCTAACAAGGCATAAAGATCAAATTGAACGTTTTCCAACTGCAGTTTATTGGCTTCTATTTTCGAAAAGTCGAGAATATCATTCAGAATGGTCAGCAAGGCTTCAGCTGAATCTCTCACAATAACCAAGTATTCCTGTAGCTCTTCTGGGTTTTGGGTATCCAGAGCCAAATTAGTCATACCAATAATCCCATTCATGGGTGTGCGAATTTCATGGCTCATGTTGGCTAAAAATTCGCTTTTTGCCTTATTGGCAGCCTCGGCAGCTTCCTTCGCGCTCAAAGCCTCTAACTCAAAAGCCTTACGTTCAGTGATATCAGTACGAATGCCAATATATTGATAGGGCTGACCTGAGCTATCAATAAAAGGAACCAGGGTAGCGCTAACCCAGTAGTAGCTGCCATCTTTGGCCTGGTTTCTAAGCTCACCTGACCACACCTGACCGGCTGTAATGGTCGCCCACATCTGCTCAAAGAAAGCCTGGGTGTGGTAGCCTGAATTAACCAGACGATGATTCTTACCCAGCAACTCTGCACGAGAATAACCACTGATTTCACAAAACTTATCATTTGCATCAATGATCTCGCCCTTGGCATTAGCCACACTAACAATGGCATGCTGGTTTAGAGCAAAAATCTGTTGATTCAGTTGCTGCTGGGTTGCGGCTAGCTGAGCATTACTTGCGGTCAATTTTTGATGTGCTCGGCTCATACGACTCATCGCCAGCCACATCATCGCTAATAAGCCCAGGATCAAGAAAGCAGAAAGAATGGCTGCATTAAGCAGGCCTGAGTGTAAACCAGCTCCAACCTGGTCCAACTTGCGGCGAATTTCTATTACACCACGAACATCACCAACCTCCCAGTCTGTTTTTGGCGAACCTGGGTAAGTGTTGTGGCACTGAACACAGGCCGCTTCCATGCGATCAGGTGCAGCAAAACGTAGAGTGCGTTCCCCGCCAAGTGTTTCAACACGGTAAAAAGCCGCGTCAGGGTCAGAGGTCAGTGCCTGAAGCGCATCTTTTTGAAAAGGATCGAGTGTGCGGCTTTCTTCCCTGTAAGGAAAGGGAAGGTCACTGTAGAGATTAACCTCCACCCCACGCTGACCTTCAGACATAAACTCACCAAAATCTAGAATAAAAGTCGCGGGTAAGGGCAAGGAACCTTCTTCTTGCAGGTAGTGCGGACTAATGTGCATGCCGCTTTTTCTGGCACGAGGAACAATTTCTTGAGTGTAGAAGTTACGAAACTGGGTTACCGAGTAGGCAAAAGTACGAGCATCTTCTCGGGCAGTAATCAACTGATGCTGCTGCATTTGGGTGGACAGGTACCACAAAATACCTCCAGCACCTAAGGTCAACAGCAAACCGGCAAGCAGCAACCATCGCGTAAAAGAAGTGACGTTAGTCAACAGACTAAACTTTGCCAGAAGACCCATTTTCAACAACCCTGATCAATAAGAAAACAATTAAAGCGCTCTTTAAGCGGTGTTAAACCCTGAAACTGGCTGCTACTCTATTTGGTTGCCGTAAGAAACCCCCTCCCATTTTTCATGGGTGGCATTTCTTCAAGTTGACTGAAGCTCTGTACCGATAACAACGGACAAGGGCACTAACAAGGATGAACACAATAGAGTTTACCTGGAATAGCCGCATTACTCAGCCTAACCACCACTCAAATGCTTTTTAATATTCAGTTTCCTTATAGCTTTATTCAAGCAAGGTTTACAAGGGGTCTAAAGGTTATTTTAATGAAGACCAACCTAGTCAAGGAACACCTTTTATGAAGCTGCCAGCATGACCCATCGCTCCAAACCTATACGCACCAGCCGCCTCAGCCGCATGAGCCTAATGGGGCGCCTAGCTGGTGGTGTTGCCGGCAGCATTTTGGCAGAAGGTGCTCGACGTTGGCAACGAGGAGAAGCTTGGAATCTAAAGGAGCAGGCCTTAACACCTGCTAACCTGAAGCGGGTTAGCACTCAACTATCAGAAATGCGTGGTGCAGCCATGAAGCTAGGCCAGCTGATTTCCATGGATGCTGGACACCTGATACCGCCCGAACTCAACCAGCTGTTATCTCAGCTACGCAAGGATGCTCATACCCTGCCCTTGGCACAGCTAGAACCTATTTTAATAAACTGCTGGGGAAAAGAGTGGCCACAGCTTTTTCAGTGCTTTAGCTACACCCCCCTGGCTTCTGCTTCCATAGGCCAAGTCCACACTGCTGTAACCCAGGATGGGCAGTCACTAGCCATCAAAGTCCAGTATCCTGGTGTAGCCAAGAGTATTGCCAGCGACCTGAACAATGTTGCAACACTACTGCGCTGGAGTCGACTACTACCCGCTGACTTAGATATTAGCCCTTTGGTTGCCGAAGCCAGGGAACAGCTGGTTTTAGAAACCGACTATCAACAAGAAGCAAGATACTTAGAAACCTTCCGAGCTTTGCTTGCCCAAGACAAAAACTTGGTTGTACCCAAGCTAAATAAGCATTTAAGCCATGCAAACCTTCTTGTCATGAGCTTTTTGCCCGGTCACCCGATCGAAACTCTAGAAACCGCAAGTCAAGCTGAGCGTAACCACTGGGTTAGAATACTATTTAAACTTTTCTTTCGTGAGCTCTTCGAGTTTCGCTGGGTTCAGACCGATCCTAACTATGCAAACTTTCTTATCGACCGCGATAACCAACAACTTGGTTTGATTGATTTTGGTGCAGTACGCCCTTACCCGCTAGCAACGAGTGAAGCTTACAGGGATTTAATGCGAGGGATGGCACTCAACAGCGAAGCAAGCATGAGTTCTGCAGCCAGACAACTAGGCTACTTTTCACCGAATATCAACAGCCAACAGCAAGCAACACTTATTAGGATGATGAAAATAGCTAGTGAGCCGCTGCGTTGCTCTGGAACTTATAATTTTGCCGAGTCGAATCTAGTTGAACGACTCAGTGATCTAGGTTTCAAGCTGAGCTTTGATCACAACTACTGGCATCTTCCACCCGTTGAAGCACTTTTATTGCACCGTAAACTAGCAGGGCTTTTCTTACTAGCACAGCGCTTAAAGGCGCAAATAGCTGTAGCTGAACTGGCCGAACCCTATCTTGCGAGGCCTGATCACATTTTGCCGATCCGTCCAGCCTCTGTGCCCTAGCCAAAATGGCAGCAAAAAACATTAAACCAAACGGTCCGTCCCATCTAAGATGGCTCATTTTTTGACGTTGACCGAATCATAGCCGCGACTGACTGGAAAGCGCTTGGGTACCCAACACCCAATTTTACAGTTACCAACCCTGCAAACGGTCATGCACACTTAATCTATGGTTTAATAACATCAGTTCGCAGGGCTGAAGATTCATCTACTAAGGCATTGAGATATGCGCTATTTTTGCGTAAATTAAAAAAGATTGTAGGTATCCATGGCGAATAGAGGTGCTAAGCGCTTACACCCAACTCTTTTGGAGGTGGATGCGAAAAAACGATCAGATGCCGCTTATGACATGTTGAAAAAGTGTTAAAAAACAAAACCTACCAAGTATAGGTGGGTTCGTCAGCAGTCTGACTTTTAACGTTTATCCATCTGAATAAAGTAACCAACTCCTGACTGAGTTACAATTGGATTATTGTCTTTAGTGCAACCCATTTTCCGACGCAGCCGGTAAATCAGTGAGGTGATGGTTTCAATACTGCTGACTCCGGCTTCACGCTCTAGCTGTTGAAACATTTCATCGCGGGGTAGGATGGAGCCATCAGCAGCTAGAAGTAATTTCAAAACAGTGTACTCTGCTTTAGTCAATTGTTCTTGGTGGCCATCCCGGTGAGTGATGCAAGAGCGTTCAGAACACAGCTTCCAGTTAAAAAAGTAAACGGCTTGTTCGTCTTCATTGTCGTTGGAATTACGGCGTAGGGTGTTGCGCACTCTGAGTTCTAGCTCGCGAGCACTAAAGGGTTTAATGACATAATCATCTGCACCTAATTCTAAGCCACGAACACGGCTCGGCTCATCAATACGAGATGATACGATAAAAACAGGAACCTGGCTTTGTTGGCGCAGCTCAGCTAAAAGATCTAAACCATCAGCATCGGGTAGGTTTAAGTCCAGTAAAACAAGGTCAAAAGTGTGTTGGGTTAGCTGCTGATAGAAGCCTGCAGCGCTGGCGGCCAAGCTGACCCGGTGACCATAGGCTTGGAGGTATTCACTAATGAGCTCTCGCAAATGGAGGTCATCTTCCACAACTAAAATATGAGTTGAAGGCATTTCATTACTCCGCTTTCTTCATTCGAACATTATGCCACGTTGGGCAGTTCGATAGTAAAACTGCTGCCCTGGTTGGGGTGGCTGACCATTGATAGCTTTCCACCATGCAAGCGGGTAATACGGTCAACCATATAAAGCCCCAGACCTAACCCAGGTTCAGTGACCTGACTACCTCGTTGAAATTTGCCAAAAATCCGTTGCTGTTCTTCTTTGGCGATACCTACCCCTTCATCAACAACTTTAAGTTGATACCAACCCGCAGCGTTATGGCCTTCTATCCTGATTTTACAACCCACAGGGTTGTGTTTAAGGGCATTGTCAAGCAAGTGAAATACGAGCGTTTCCAATAGCTGAAGATCACCGGCCAGACTGCCGTCCACCTGCACTGCGACTTTGGCTTTTTTATCGTCTAGGGCGGACTGCAGTCGGGCAAGAACCTGCTGCACCAGGGGTTCCCAGTCGACCAAAGCGACATCCCTGCGCCACTGCATACGCTCGAAGTCTTCGAGGGATAAAGCTTTATCGACCAGTTGCGATAACTTGTTGAGCGAAAGCCGCTGATGCTCAAGGCTGCGCTTAAACAGGCTCTCATTCTTGGCCCCTGTTACCTCCAGTAATTCATTAGCCGATTGAATTGCAGCCAGGGGTGTACGAAACTCATGAGCTACCGTGCGTAAGAATTGTTGTTGCTCCAAGCCGGCCTGCTGCTCTTCTTCAAGTGCCTGGTGCAGGGTTCTATCTCGTGCCTTTTCATAGGCTCGCTTGGCTGTGTAAACCCGGTCATTGATTGTTAGCTGCATCAGCAGCATATGGATCAGGCTGGCAAGAGCAGGCAAGACATTATCCCAAACTTCAAGCTGTACCCAGCCCAGCAGACTTAAAGTATTAAAGAGCGCGGAAATTAGCAAAAGACCAAAAGCAATGAGGTAAAAACGTGCTGAACGGTTGCCTTTAACAGCAAGCAGACTGGCAAGCAGCAGGTTGAAGAGGAGCTGAACAATGAATATTTTCCATAACCAGGGTTTTAACTGGGCGTCCCAGCCAAGTAGCAGGAATGCTACGCCAACCACGAAGAGCAAGCCTTGTAGCCAGTTGATTGTGCGATCTAAGCGTGGGTAAAGGCGCTGCAGGTGTACTAGATCTCTCAACAACCACCAAGTCAATAAGATAAGCAAGCTATGTAACAAGCTAATCCAAGGTTCGAGATAGAGGGGTTCACTGCTAGCAAAAACATAATGCGCCAACCCTTCAACGAGGCTGATAAATACAGCAATCGTTAGCAGGTAAGCACCATAGACTGCATAAATGCGCTCTCTTATTGCCACAGCTTGCAGCAGATTGATTAAAGCAAGCAACAAAGCCGCGACTAAAAAGCCACCGAGAACCAGCATTTCTCTGCCCTGATGCTTGAGCATATCGGCCGGTTCCCAAAGCCTTAAACTGGCTGCTAAATTGCCCGTCGTTTTGATTTGCAAATACCAGGTTTGTGTTTCACCTGGCGCTAATTGCAAATGAAAAACAGAGGTGCGATGTTGAATCTGGCGGTTTGCCCAGGGGGCATTGTCACCTTTCACTCGGGTTTGCCAGCCGTGATCCCCTGGCTGGTATAAAATGACCTGATCCAGGTGGGCTGGCCTGACTTCCAGCCAGCGTTCATGGGTTTGTTTTGAGTGGTTGGTAAGCCTTAGCTTCAGCCAAGCTGTGCCTGGCTGATACCCCAGGCTAAGGTCGTCACTTAAAGGGCTAAAGGCATCTTGCATGGAGCCTGCAATGTCTTGAATTTCAAGGGTGTTATCTGGGTCATATAAAAAATACAACTGACCACCCTTCTCGGCTGCCGTAACGCCCATGCTGGCAAAGAGGGGAGCAGAGAGAAGAAAAAATAGCAGAAAAAACAAGCATCGCTGCAGGTACATGAAGATTACCAGGCTATTTTGAGAGGAAGTTAAGAAACCTGATGAAGAGTTTATCAGGTTTATCGCTTCACTTTAGACCCTACTTGCTGACAGGCTTGTTGCGGTGAGTTTTAATGACCTTTGCCAGCCCTGAATGCGGCCTTGCAATTGTTCAGTAAGCTGCAAAAAACGGTCTTCAATTGTGGACATCAACCGGACTCCTGCCGAATAAAGCTCATGCGTTTTTGCTGTTCCAGGGTCATTTCATTAATAAAGCGCCGGGTTTCAAAGGATTTGGCCGCTGCACGCTGTTGGGCAAAACGCACCAGTAGTGTCCAGGGGCGGCTTAGCCGTAAGGGCAGTAGCAGGCGAGCCAGTCGCAATAACCAGGATGGCAGGTGTTTTTTTAACACCTCATCTTCCAGACAGACAAAAGAGTAGGCTTCACCCGGTGCGCCCTGACGCCCTGCACGACCATAGAGCTGCCAATCCACCCGGGCGGACTCATGGGGTTCATACATGAGCACGCGCAGGCCGCCCGCCTCGATTACCTGGGGGTCGACTTTGATGTCGGTGCCTCGACCGGCCATATTGGTTGCCAGGGTGATGGCACCTGGCTGACCGGCTTGAGCAATAATGTCTGCTTCTCTGGCAAGCTGCTTGGCATTGAGCAGGTTGAACGTCAGCCCTTCGTGCACCAAAAGGTCAGCCAGTTGCTCGCTGTCATAAATACTGCGTGTACCGATCAGCAAGGGGTAGCCTTGGGCATGCAAGGCTTTGAGGGTTTCAATCAAAGCCTGAGTCTTAGCGGCTTTGGTGGCATAAACCTGAAAGGGATGAATAGCCAGTTGTGAGGGCAAGCGTGACGGGATGGCTAACACTTGTTTGCGATAATTAAAATAAAGCTCTTGCTCGATGTTTTGCAGGGTGCCGCTTGCACCACTTAGGCTAGGATAGTACTTAAAATAGTTTTGAAAACTCAGCTTGGCGAGGGTTTTGTTTGGGTGGCTTGGGGGCACGCCGGCACGGGCTTCGATGGCCTGATGCAGCCCATAACTCCAACTGCGCCCCGGCATGGCTCGCCCGGTACTTTCATCAATAATCACCAGGGCATCATCCTGTACGACATAATGCTGGTCGCGGGTAAAGTGGTCGCGTGCCAGAACGGCCATGGACATCAGGTCTTCATAGCGTGCGCGATTACGCCACAGCGGCGGAAGAGCAAGCGCCATCTCGGCAAGCAAGCGAAAGCCCGCCTGAGTCCATTTCAC
>SKIX01000104.1 GCA_007116195.1 Marinospirillum sp.
CAGCTGCTGGGCCTGACCGCTCCGCAGATGACGGTGCTGATCGGTGGTCTGCGGGTGCTGGGTGCCAACCACGGCGGCAGTCAGGCGGGTGTCTTCACCGATCGGGTGGGGCAGCTGACCAATGACTTCTTCGTTAACCTGACCGACATGAACTTCAGCTGGAAGCCCACCGGGCGCAACAGCTATGACATCGTCGAGCGCAGCAGCGGTGCGAAAAAATGGACCGCCACCCGAGTGGACTTGGTGTTTGGTTCCAACTCTATCCTGCGCGCCTATGCCGAGCTCTATGCTCAGGATGATGCCCGGGAGAAGTTCGTACAGGACTTTGTTGCCGCCTGGACTCAGGTGATGAATGCAGATCGCTTTGATCTGAATTAAATCTGCCGTAAAAGTGGTTGCAGGGGTGCCCAGGTGGCACCCCTTTTTCTGTTCCAGCAAGTCTTCGTGTTATCCTCACCTTCCAAGCCCTTTTTTAAGCCTTCGCGGAACTCTCATGAGCTATCAGGTGCTGGCGCGCAAATGGCGCCCGAAGAATTTTCATCAATTGATCGGTCAGGAGCATGTCAGCCGAGCGCTGATTAACGCCCTGGATACCGACCGTATTCACCATGCCTATCTGTTTACCGGAACGCGCGGCGTGGGCAAGACTACCCTGGCGCGTATTCTGGCTAAGTGCCTGAACTGTGAAACCGGCATCAGCAGTGAACCCTGTGGGGTGTGTTCCTCCTGTCAGGAAATTGATGCCGGGCGTTTTGTTGATCTGATTGAAGTGGATGCAGCCAGTCGCACCAAGGTTGAGGACACCCGCGAGCTGCTCGACAATGTGCAGTATTCGCCGACGCGCGGGCGCTTTAAGGTGTACCTGATCGATGAGGTGCACATGCTTTCGACCCATAGTTTTAATGCCCTGCTGAAAACTCTGGAAGAGCCGCCTCCGCACGTTAAATTTCTGCTTGCCACCACCGATCCTCAGAAACTACCGGTCACGGTGTTGTCGCGCTGTCTGCAGTTTCAGCTCAAGAACATGCCACCGGAGCGGGTGGTTGAACATCTGCAGAACATCCTGCAGCAGGAAGGCGTCAGCTTTGATGAGGCCGCCTTGTGGTTGCTCGGGCGGGCTGCCGATGGCTCCATGCGCGATGCCTTAAGCCTGACCGACCAGGCCGTGGCCTTCGGGCAGGGGCAGTTGCAGGCTGCTCAGGTGGCGGAAATGCTGGGCGTGCTGGATCATCGACATCTGGTGGATCTGCTGCAGGCGCTGGTCAACCAGGATGCCCCGGGGCTGATGCAGGTGGTGGCCAGCCTGGCCGAGCAGGCACCCGATTTTGCCGCCGTTTTACAGGATCTATCTAGCCTCCTGCATCGCTTGACCTTGGCTCAGGTGGTGCCCGAAGCCTTGCCTGCTGATACGCCAGAAAGAAGCCTGCTGCTGGAAATGGCAGGGCGTACCAGTGCGGAAGAAATTCAGTTGTTTTATCAACTGGCGATTGAAGGACGGCGAGACTTACCCTTAGCACCCGACCCGCGCACTGGGCTGGAAATGACCCTGCTGCGGATGCTGGCCTTCCGGCCTCTGGGCATTCCCGAATTACCCGAACAGGAGCTAAGTGCACCGCCCCCAAAGTCGCCACCCCCTGAGCCTGAAGCGGTTGCAGCGCCCCAGATTCAGGGGGAGCAGCAGCTAGCAGCTGGCGCTAACGAAGTGCTGGTTGAGCCGGTAATCCAGGATATTAAGCCTAAAGTCTTGGCACCCTGGGAAGAAGAGCCTGACGCTGTTCCTGAGCATGCAGAAGCCGATGCAGCTGTTGCTCAGCCTGTTATTACTGACTTGCCTGAGTCAACCTCAGCTGCCCTTAATAATAACGAAGACTGGTTAGCTCTTTTTCCAGAGCTGCAGCTGACAGGCTATGCTGGTTCCCAGGCACGTAATCTTTGTTTGGAAGCACGGAATCAACAGCGCTTGGTATTTGTCGCCAGTCCCCAGGCGCTAGCACTGCTGGATAAGGGGTTTAAAACCCTGTTGGCTGAGCAATTGGCACCCTGGCTCGGCTTTGAACCGCAGCTGCACTTTGAAGCCAGAGATCCTTTGCACCTGGATAATTTTACTCAGCGGCGTGAGCGTTTACGCGAACAGGAACAGCAAGCGGTTTATCAGCAGTTGGATCAGCACCCACAGGTTCAGGAAATCAAGGCGCGCTTTGGTGCTGAATTGGATTTCGGCAGCATTGTGTCAGCTGCTGCTTTGCAGGAAAATAGGCAGGATTAATTTTTACTCGATTCAGGAGACAGGCAATGTTTAAAGGTATGGGTGATATGGGCAAGATGATGAAGCAGGCCCAGGAAATGCAAGAAAAAATGCAAAAGCTGCAAGAAGAAGCGGCCAATGCCACTGCCGTGGGTGAAGCCGGTGCCGGGTTGGTTAAAGTGACTATGACGGGGCGCCATGATGTACGCAAGGTGGAGCTGGATGACAGCCTAATGGAAGAAGACAAGGAAATGCTGGAAGACCTGCTGGCAGCAGCGGTTAATGATGCCGTACGTAAAGTTGAAACAGCCAGTCAGGAAAAAATGAAAGAACTGACTGCTGGTATCCCGCTACCACCGGGTTTCAAGATGCCTTTCTAACGCCACTAAAAACAGGCTAACATCACTAAACAAGCAGGATTTATGCAATTTAGTCCACTGATTGAAGAATTAATACACGCCCTGCGTTGTTTGCCCGGTGTTGGGCCTAAGAGTGCCCAGCGCATGGCTTTGCAGTTGCTGGAAAGAGATAGGGCGGGTGGGCAAAAGCTGGCTCAGGTGCTTGAGCAGGCTATGCAAGAAGTCGGTCATTGTCAGGCTTGTCGAACCTTAACAGAAGAAACCCTGTGTCGTATTTGTGCCAGTGGGCGACGTGACTCTTCGGTGCTTTGTGTTGTCGAAACGCCTGCAGATATGCTGGCTTTAGAGCAAACAGGGGCTTATGACGGGCGCTATTTTGTGCTTTTGGGGCATTTGTCGCCTATGGAGGGTATAGGTCCAGACGATCTGGGCTTTGATGAATTGCTGAAAAAACTACAGCAAGAGCCAGTCGAAGAGGTGATTTTGGCCACTAATCCAACCCTGGAAGGGGAAACCACGGCTCAGTATTTGGCTGAGCTTTTATCTGACCTACCCGTTAAAGTGACCCACTTGGCTCAGGGTGTACCCTTGGGTGGTGAGCTGGAATATCTAGATGGTGGCACCCTCTCTCGTGCTTTCTCTGGTCGCTTAGGATTTCAGCGTGGAGGTCAGGCATGAGCGCAGAAACCTCCAGTCTGGAGCAAATCTGGGTAGCTAGCGACCAGCAGCTGCAAACTATTTGTACTCAACTACAATCTGCTGATGAACTGGCGATGGATACCGAGTTTATTCGCACGGACACTTTTTATCCGCGTCCAGCCTTGTTGCAAATTAGTAACGGTCACTTATGTTATCTGGTTGATGTACTGGCCTTGGAGCAGCTTGAACCCTTAAAAAAGCTCTTGGCTTCAGGCCCGCTTAAAGTTTTCCATAGTTGCTCGGAAGATTTAGAAATGCTGAAACACTGGCTTGGTGTTTTGCCGCAACCTCTGGTAGACACTCAGCTAGCCGCCGCTTTTGCGCTCAAAGATCCAGGCAAAGGCTACCAGCGTCTGGTTGAAGACTTATTAGGGCTGCAGTTAGAAAAGGGTGAAACCCGTTCGGATTGGTTGCAAAGACCCCTGACTGTATCGCAAAAAAAATATGCAGCTCAGGATGTCGAATTTTTACTCCCTGTCTGGCATCAACTTAAACAACGTTTAAAGGAGCAGGAGTGGCTTACAGCCGTCGAGCAAGAAAGCCAGTGGCTGGTTGAAGAAGCACAGGCTTCGGGTAAAGATCAGCCTTGGCTAAGGCTTAAGCAGGCTTGGCAGTTAAGTCCAGAGCAGTTGCTTGTTGCTCAGGTTTTAGCTAAGTGGCGAGAAGAACAGGCCGCTAAAAAAGACCGTCCACGTAACCGTATTGCCAGCGACAGCTTGATTCACACCCTGGCTTGTGTTCAGCCCCAGCAATTGCACCAACTCAGCCAGCTGGAAGAGGCTTCTCCGGGTTGGATACGCCGCTACGGGGATGAAGTTGTTGCTTTGATTGCGCAAACGGCTCAGCAGCTGCCCAAGCACTTACCTGAGACGCGTGTTTCACCGATTAGTAAAGAGTATAAAAACCTGCGTAAGTGTTTACGTCAGGCTTTGGCCGCTTATGCTGCAAAGCTGGATTTGCCCCAGGAGGTTTTAGCTAAGCGCAAACTCCAGGATAGCTGGTTGCAAGACTTGTTAAAGGGTCGCCAGCCTGAGTTACCGGAAAGACTGCCCGCCTGGAAAAAAAGTGCTTTGCAAGATCTGGTTAATCAACTTGAGGTAACACCCGCATGAAATTGCTGACTGAAATTTTTCGCAGCACCAAACGCGATGAAATGTATTTGTATGTAGATAAGAAAAAAGGCCTTAAAGGTCTACCAGAAGAGCTATTGGCCCTTTTTGGGCGGCCCGAAGCGGTGATGACCCTGGTGCTGACGCCAGAAAAAAAATTGGCGCGGGTTGAGGCTAAAGAGGTTTGCCAAGCTTTAATCAGCCAAGGCTATTACTTGCAAATGCCACCAGCACGTGAAGACTACTTATTAGACCTCTATAAAGCACCGACAGAAGCTCGCTACTGATGTTAAGAGACAACTTTTGGCAGCTTCCTTTAACTAGCTTAACGGAAGCTGAGTGGGAAGCCCTTTGTGATGGCTGTGGACGCTGCTGTTTACACAAGCTGCAAGATGAAGATGATGATCAGGTTTATTTTACTGATGTTGTCTGTCGTCTTTTTGATCAGCAAAAAGGCGGGTGTAAAAACTATGCTCAGCGGCAGCAACAGGTCGCGGACTGCATGTCTATCAGAGATGAAGGTGAAGCAGTCTTTGCTTTTCTGCCAACGAGTTGTGCTTATCGCTTACGGCATCAAGGTTTAGATTTGCCGAGTTGGCACCCTTTGATTAGTGGTCATCGGCAGCTAATGGACCAGGTGGGCGTGAGCATTAAAAAGCGCGTGGTCTGTGAAACACAAATACTGGCAGACGATGATTTAGAAGAGCGTATTATTCACTGGGTTGAAGCTTAAAGCTTTTCATCTGTGGGTGACCCCTCTAGTATGAAGCGTTAAGTTCAACCTGCTTAGAGTAAAATAACTGAAATCGATCCATGGATAGCTTAATTCTACTTAGTTGGCTCGCCTATTGGGTTTGTGGTTTGCTGCTGCTGCTGGCAACCTGGAAGCTGCTGCGGCCTTTACCCTTTAGTCTTAAAGTCAGTATATTTTTATCTCAGTTAGCACTTTTGCTCGTTCCTGCTTCGGTGAGTGATTCAGCCCTGGCACCTGCATTTATTGTTATTATTCTAGAGATTTTAACAGGAGAGGAAACGGCAGTTTGGCTGGAAAAGGCTCTGCCTCTAGTTTTAGCTGTTATCGCGGCTTGGCCGTTAGGTTTTCTGCTGGGCTGGATTCGTAACAAATGGCAAGCTAAGCAGTTATCAGAGCAGGATCAGGATGATAAAAACCCTGAAGCACAGGAATAATTCTTTTTAACTTCAATAACAGGAACTTCAGTAATGGTCGCATTCGTTATTATTTTAACCCTGGTTATGCTGATTGCCGGCGTATTTGGTGGGTTGATTAACTTTTATTTGCTCAATCAAAATAACAAGGACACCACCAACATGCTGCGGTGTGTCGTTGTTGGTGTGGGTGCTGCTTTTCTAGTACCTGTTGTTCTGGATTTGATTGGCAGCAGTATGATTACCCAAAGCCAAAGTGATCCAGGGCAGTTGTTAATCTATACGGGCCTTTGTTTGATAGCAGCTGTAGCCTCACGAGTTGTTGTAACCTCTAGTCAGGATCGTACTCGCATGGCTGCGGAAGCGGCCAAGCAGGATGTAGAAGCGCTGCGAGTGCAGATCCGCCAATTGCAGCTTAGCTTGCAGCCTCTGATCGAAACGGAAACCGAAATGGAGGGTACGCGTGAAGAGGAAACTGAAGTCATGGATAGCCTGGATGTGGCCGCCACTCAGGTTCTAAAAGCCCTGGGCACAGGTCGTTACATTTTCCGGACTCAAGAAAGTCTTCTCGGCGAGTTGGATATGCCTGAGCAGGATGTGATGAAATCCTTACAAATCCTGATGGGCAAAGGTTTGGCGGGCAAGGTTAACTCAGAATGGGGTTTGCGCTGGCACCTGAGTGAGCGTGGCCGTCGTTTGGCTGAAGCCAGCGTCTAAGAAGTTAAAGCTGCCTTAGGGCTGCACCAAGGGGAACTCTATGCCGGTATGGAAAAAACTCAAGCAGATTTGGCTGGGAGCTTTGCTGCTTAGCCTGGCTCTCACAGCTCAGGCTGGCCAGCAGGATATACGTTTGGTTGTCGATATCTCTGGGAGCATGCGTTGGACCGACCCCAATAATCTGCGCATTCCAGCAACCAAGATGCTTATTGATCTTTTACCTCAAGGGTCTCAGGCTGGAGTTTGGACCTTTGCCAGGCAGGTCAATATGCTGGTTCCTCATGGTGAAGTTGATGATGATTGGCGCAAGTTTGCGCGAGAGGAAGCCAAGAAAATCAGTTCCGTGGGCTTGTTCACTCATATTGATCGAGCTATAGAAACTGTCACTTGGGATGCTGGCTGGAACACCGGCAAGGACCGTCACGTTATACTCTTGTCAGACGGCTTGGTGGATATTTCCGAAGCTGAAACCGAGCGCGAACGCAGCCGTGAAAACCAAGCCTCGCGTGATTACCTGCTGCGCGAGCGTTTGCCGCGTCTGGTGGATGCTGGTTACACAATTCATACCCTGGCCCTGTCGGACGAAGCTGACCATGACCTGATGGCGACCCTGGCACAGCGTACCGGCGGCCTGCATGCGATCGCTTATGAAGCGGAAGATTTAATGCCCTTGCTGCTACAAATCCTCAATCGCATGGTGGACTCTGAGCAGGTGCCTTTGGTGGGTAATCGTTTTTCGATTGACCCCCTGATCAATGAGTTCACACTGCTGGCCTTCCATCAGGAAGGTGCAGAGGTTGCACTAACTAGCCCTGAAGGTGAGCGTCTGACCGCAGCAAGCAGTCGTTCAGGGGTGCGCTGGCACGCTAACTCCAGTTATACCCAGGTCACCGTGGAGCGGCCTAGTTCTGGCGACTGGCATTTAGAAACAGACGCTCACCCTGATAACCGAGTGACTGTGGTTTCAGATCTGAAACTGCAGGTTTCTAATTTTCCTGCAACGGTTTATCGAGGCTTTACTGATCAGCAGCAACACTTAAGAGCCTGGCTGACTGAAGATGGCCGCAAGATAGATCGCCGTGAGTTCTTGCGTTTACTGGGTGTAGATCTTCGTCATCATAAGGGCGACCTCTTGTTCACTGAGGCCAGTATGCAGCTGGATGGTGGCCGTTTTGAGTTCGCAGGTCAGTTGAGCGATTTCAGTGAGCTAGGGGAGCAGCAGGTTACCGTCGTGGTTGATGGTCAGACCTTCCGTCGTCAGGTGACTCAGAGCTTCAACGTCCAGGATGTGGTCGCGGCCAATCTGCAACTGCCTGAAGACGGCGGTGCAGCGCGGGTGATTCTGCGGGCCCAGCACCCGGATCTGGACCCGGCCGAGATCGGCTTCACAGTGACGGCCAATCGTCAGTCCGTGCCGGTGCGTTATCGCGGTGACGGCGAGTGGGTAGCCGAACTGAGAAACCTGCCTCAGGCGGATGAATACCGGATAGAAGTGGAAGCTGACGGTGAGCTGCGAGGTGAGCGTCTTCAAGTGCAATTGCCAACCCTCTTCCTGGAAGCAGGCAGTGTGCGCTCCGGAGACCGTGTTGATGAGCCAGCTGAGGAAACGCCTGTTAGCCCTGCGCCTGTTACCGAAGAAGAAACTCTGCCAGATTTCGTCGAACCTATTGCACCTCGTATTCAGCCACCAGCACCCGAAGCTCGTCCCGCACCAGCTCAGGTTGAACCAGAGCCTGAAGCCGCTGCCATTGAAACAGTAGCAGAGCCAGAAACTCCTGAATCAGCTGCTGAACCGAGCTTGTTTGCGCTGGATTTTTCACCGATACGCAGCTGGGATGATCCGCGTATGCTGTGGGTGTATCTGGCTTTAGGTCTGGCCAATATTCTCTTGTTCAGTATTGCTTTCATTATGTATCGGCGCTTTATTAAACGCCGCCAGCAACGCCATGATGCGCGTCGGCATGATGACGAAGAAATGCCGGATGTTGATGATCTGGAGTTTGATCTTGATGATGAACTGGATCCAGAAAAATAAAGCTAAGGTAGCCTGCTAAATGTGCGAACTTTTAGGTATGAGTGCCAATGTACCGACGGATATCACCTTTAGCATGGCTGGCTTTTTGCGCCGTGGGGGAGCGACTGGCCCCCACAGGGATG
>SKIX01000003.1 GCA_007116195.1 Marinospirillum sp.
CTCATCCATGATGCGACCGTTACCACGGACCGGACCGTCAAGGCGCTGCAGGTTGCAGTTGATCACGAAAATCAGGTTATCCAGATTTTCACGACCGGCCAGCGAAATCGCACCCAGGGACTCCGGCTCATCACATTCACCATCGCCCATGAAGCACCAGATTTTACGATCCAGCATAGGTTTCTGTTCACGCGAGTCCAGATACTTCATCACGTGCGCTTGGTAGATGGCCTGAATCGGCCCCAGACCCATGGACACGGTCGGGAACTGCCAGAAATCCGGCATCAGCCAGGGGTGAGGGTAGGACGACAGGCCCTGACCATCGACTTCCTGACGGAAGTTATCCAGTTGTTCTTCGCTCAGACGGCCTTCCAGAAAGGCACGCGAGTAAACACCGGGCGCACCGTGGCCCTGAAAGTAGACCAGATCACCTTCAAATTCATCTTTGGGCGCACGGAAGAAATAGTTGAAGCCCACATCATAAAGGGTGGCACTGGACATAAAACTGGAGATATGACCGCCAATACCGGAGTTGGCCTTGTTGGCGCGCATGACCATAGCCATGGCATTCCAGCGCACCAGAGAACGAATACGCCGCTCCATAAAGAGGTCACCGGGCATCCGGGCTTCACGGTGCACCGGGATGGTGTTGCGATGCGGGGTGGTGATGGAAAAGGGCAGCTGGGAGCCGTCACGACGCAGGCGCTCGGCCAACTGGGTCAGCAGAAACTTGGCTCTTTCTTCGCCTTCATGGGTTAGCACTGAGTCTAACGACTCTAGCCATTCCTGGGTTTCGACCGGATCCAGGTCTTTAACCTCCTGATTCATAAAACGCTCTCCACTTTATATTTGAACTAAGAATTAATGGCATCAACAAATGTAGCCTGACTACACGCTTAGCAGGCAGGCCAAAACAACCACAACCTCAGCAAGAATTTCTAACTCGATTTTGCATCTCTTTTACTAAGGTAAGCAGAAAACAATTAGCTTTTCATGCTGCAGTGCAATAAAAGCATTTGAATAACAAGGCCTTGCTCGTGACCCTTGAGTTCTTGTAATTTTACTACAAAATTGACCGAAAAAAAGCCCCTTGAGTATTTTACAGTCAATTTCAACCCTGCATCACCCAGCGCAGTCGTTAATCAAAGCACTCTTAGGTCAGCTGAAAAAAATCACCCCTACTGCTGACGCCGCAACCCAGATTGCAAGCATTCTTCCCACTCTCTCTTGCAAAAGGTGTAACTCTCGATCAGCAGCATCAGTCATCATTTCAGGACGCTGACACTCAACCGCCTCTCTTGACTGACCCGAAACCTTCAGCCCATAGCTCACCAGGAACTGACGGTTGATAAATGCCTCTGATGTTAGCGACCAGCGAGGTAAATCGGTTATCAATTGCTGTAGCCCTGCTAGAGGACGCCCCACTAAAGCAAGTGTTAAACCCATCAAGCGAGCTGCTGGCCACTCTAAAACACTGTGAAATAGCCTCACCTGCTCATCACAACCCATTTCTTCAGCGGAAGTTCGCTGTTGCTGCGCAGTCAGAATAGCCTGCTCACTCAATCTTGCCAGCAAGGCCCCTATCGGACCTAGCAGCAAATACCAAAAGAGCACAAAGAATAAACGGTCAAAAGCAAAGAAGGCTAAACGCGACATCACCTTAGAGTGAAGCTCACTGGCATTATTGCCAACCTCTTCCTGCAGGATTTCTTCAGCATAATAACTCGCTGCCTGATGGTCGCCCTGTCGCCAGGCAATCCTGTAGCGTTCCACCCATAACAGCTCGCTGCGCCGCCCCAAGGCATAGAAAACAACGGCCAGGTGTATGAGCAGTGTTGGCAAGGACCAGAAACGACCTTCCAGCCACCACAAGAGGAACCAAAGCAGAAAAACACTCGGCAAGATGGCGATAAGAAAGACGGCTGCGGCACCTGGATGACTGGCCAGACGAGCTGCAAGCCAGAGCTGCCATGCACGAAAACTTCGATCCAAAGGACGCGTTAGCCTTTGACCCGGCAAACCTCTTAAAATAAGTACCGCCAGCATTACAAAGAACTTCATTCAGGCACTCCTTTTAAATATCTATCCCAGTCAAATGCAGGCCCTGGATCTGTTTTTCTGTCCGGCGCTATGGCTGCATGACTACAAATACGCTCCGTTGTAATCGCTGGATAAGCGTGTTTTAAAGCCTGGGTAACCTGCTGCAAAACGGCATACTGCGGCTCAGTATAAGGCTGATGATCCGAGCCTTCCATTTCTATACCTATCGCAAAGTCATTACAATTACTGCGACCTGCAAAAGAAGAGCGGCCTGCATGCCATGCACGCTGGTCAAAAGCAACAAACTGAACCAGCTCACCCGTACGGCGAATCAGCAAATGCGCAGAAACCTTTAAGTCAGCCAGCTGCTCAAAATACGGATGACGCTCAGACTCTAATTGCCCCTTAAACAGCTTTTCAATATTGTCGCCACCAAAGGTTAAGGGTGGCAAAGCAATGGAGTGGATGACCAGCAAGCTGATTTCCTGATGGGGCCGCGCATTGTAAAAGGGTGAAGGGCAGCGCCTAGCATCTTCCAGCCAGTGATCAACCAACTTCATCGACTCACACCTTTCTGTTTTTATTAGTCAGTTACAGCCAAAAGCTAAAGTGGGCTCTATAATGCACAGCCTTGTGATTTTTTTTCAACAGACGGAGCTTTAAATGCAGCAGTTTGTTCAACCTCCACCACCTGCAAGCATCGCATCTCAAGTCAGTCAGGCTCTCGCTGAAGACCTGGGCAGTGGCGACTTGACTGCACAGCTTATCCCTGCCAGCAAGCAAGCCAAAGCAAGGGTAATTACCCGCCAGCCAGGTGTCTTCTGCGGCGGCCCTTGGGTAACCGAGGTATTTAAGCAACTGGATCAGCAAGTCGATGTTCAGCTCGCTGTAACTGAAGGACAAACAATCACTGCCAATCAGCTGCTATTTGAACTTCACGGGCCAGCTCGTGCACTGCTCAGCGGCGAACGCACGGCTCTTAATTTTGTGCAAACACTTTCGGCAACAGCCAGCCGCTGCCGTCAGTTCGCTGACCGAGTTGCGCATACTCAGGTACGCCTGCTCGACACCCGAAAAACACTACCAGGTTTACGCTTGGCACAAAAATACGCCGTTGCTTGTGGTGGCTGCCATAATCATCGCATTGGACTTTTTGATGCGTTTTTAATCAAAGAAAATCATATCGCTGCTGCTGGCGGAGTCACGGCGGCCATTCAACAAGCGCGTCAGCTAGCTGCTGACAAACCTGTGGAGGTTGAAGTAGAAACCTTTCAAGAGCTAGGCGAAGCCTTAACTGCAGGTGCTGATATCATTATGTTGGATGAGTTTTCTTTAGCCGCAACCCACCAGGCTGTAGCCGAGGTTGCAGGCCGCTGCAAACTCGAAGCCAGTGGTGGCATCAACGAAACCAATTTAGTCGCAATTGCTGAAACAGGCGTCGATTTTATTTCCCTCGGTACCCTGACTAAAGATATTCATAGCTTGGATCTGTCCATGAGGCTGGTCGATGAGTGAAACTCAAGAAGGCGTTATTCAGTTCCAGTATCAGCTTACCAAAACACAACCTGCTTTTCCTGCACAGCTGATTGAACAGGCCAATCAGGGCCGAAACAAAATGCTGGCATTAGGCTGGATGGGACAAGACCCTGAGCGCTACCAAGGCTTAGGCTTTGGCAACCTGAGTTTGCGTTTCAGCCATCCTGAAAACCCCAGCGCCTTTATGATTACAGCCAGCCAAACAGGCCAACTAGCCAACCTGGATGCCTGTTATTGGACTTGGGTAGTCACTGCAGACCCGGCAGCCAACCAGGTTAGGGCGCAAGGCTTGCATCCACCTTCTTCGGAAGCCATGAGTCACGCTGCTATTTATCAAGCGAACCCAGCAGTAAAAGCCGTCATTCATATTCACTCACCTGAGTTGTGGGCAAGCGCTCAACAACAGGGGGTGGCTTGTACAGCTCGGCATCTGCCCTATGGTACGCCAGCCATGGCGAAGGCTATTGCTCAAGAAGTCACTAACGAGCAAGGACTACTAGTGATGCTAGGCCATCAGGATGGTATTCTTAGCTGGGGTCCACAACTCACAACCGCTGCCAACCAGCTTTATGCATTAGCGTCCAACCCGTCATAGGACAACAAAATGAGCGCAACCACCGACTTTGATCGATTAATCCTCGGCGCAGGTCAACAAGGCGCTGAATATCTACTCAAGTCAGAGACTCTGTCTCAGCGTTTGGCGGTCGTTGATCAAAAAGCCGACTTCCCACTAGCCTGCCTGCAAGCGAGCCAGCAACTAGCCAGTGAAGGGCAGACTTGCCAGCTGCTTGCTGCAACCCAAATTACAGATCTACGTCGCGACCCTCAGGGCTTTTTTTACTTAACAACCTTTGAAGGCAAGCAACTAAAAGCACAGCAGTTGGTGGTTACGGCTGGTGCCAAGAGCCTGGAGCTAGCGCAAAAAATGGGTTATGCCGAGGAGTATTTTTTGTTACCCGTAAGAAAGGATCATCTTCTGGTGGAGGAGCAGCAAGTTAGCATCCATTGCTTACAAATCAACCGCACCTTTTGGATGACTCGACACCCTGTCAAAGCGCTTGCCAGCCTTATTAAAAATAAAGAATTGCGCCATTTAAGCTTGTTTAGTTTAGGCTACCACCTGCCCCTGATTCGCCAGCAGCTGCTAAAGCGCCAGCTAAAAAAAGCTGGAATAACCAGCACCTCAACTGAGCTGCAAGTCATCAAGGGCAAAACGGCTTTTTGGGTGATCAACCTGACTTCATCTGTGCAAGAACCGGCAGGGCTAGAGGTTACACCCTGTCCAGGTCTAACTTTCGTACTCCCTTAAAGGGACTGCCCTACCGATGACAAGCCGCTAGTTTTGATAGATAAAGTTGGTCAGCAAAACATCTTGTACTATCTCTGCGCCAACTTCTGATTTGAGCTTCCGATTCAAAGCATCACGCAACTCAACACGTATGCGCTCCTGCCCTCGTGCAGTAGTGACATTGTTTTCTGATTGCCTTGCCAAATTCAGCACTATGACATTGCGAATCAAAGGCACATGCTGCTCTGCTGCTTGATAAGCGCGTGCCTCACCTAGCTCTAAAGTAATATCAGCTTTCAGGTACTTTAAACGCCCTGGGCCGCCATAGTTAGTCACAAAGCCAGGATTCAACTGCAAATAATAAACATCACCTGAAGGTTCAGGCCTGGCTTGCGACTGAAAGGAAACCAGTAGCAAGCTGAAAGCTAAAGCAACCAAAAAGGCAGGTAAGCGCATCTTTGTCTCCCTAAGAGCGGCAAAATAATTTCAACCAGTTTATAAATTTCCAGAGCCCTAGGCTAGCCTAGGGCGAATTTAAAAGCGAACAAAACGAGCAACACTTGCGCTGAGTCGTCAGTTAAGGTCAAACTAGCAGGCATTCAAAAACAAGTATCAGGAGTTGATTATGCTGGAATCCTGCAAAAATGCTCAGGAGCGCTGGGGCGGTGTTCACCAGCTCATCGACCGCTGGCTACAAGAGCGCCGAGAGCTGCTCGTCAGCTTTAATCGGCTTAGCCAGGCATTACAGCAAAAAGGTAAGGTCACAAGCAGTAAACTGGAAGAGTTTCGTGAACTGCTGGTCGATTATTTAAGCGCAGGCCACTTTGAAATTTATGAGCAGCTAATGCACGAAGCCGAAGCCTTCAATGACCGAGAAGCGCTCAGGCTGCTGGATACCACCCTGCCCTGGCTACATGAGTCGACTCAGCAGCTGATGAAAGATGAAGAGCACCTGGTGCCTATGGGGCTGAGTGATCTTGATAAAACCCTCAGCCATGCAGGTGAACTCCTTGCTGAGCGTTTTGAGCAAGAAGACCTGCTAATAGCACGGCTTCATGCGGCCCATGCGCCCGAACAGCCTGCCTAAGAAACACTTAAGAGCCGTCTTGGAAGGCTCTTAATGTTCACTTAAGGCTGATTCCAAGATTACTAAACCCTTCATTTTCAGCCAAGGTTTTGAGGCTTTTTAACAGCTCAGGCTGAGGCTGAAACTGAGAGGAAACCTGAATTAACAGCTCATCTTGAAAGGCATTTTCATCATCCATAAGCTCCTGAGGGTCTAAACCCTGTGCCTGCAACTCCAGGTAGCTACGCACCGTGGAGCGAGACAACTTGCTCGCTCTCACCGCTGTCTCTTCATCCTGAGTCACAGCCTGCTCTACCGCCAGCTCTAAAGCCATAATGGCATCCAGTGCTGGATAAACACCATAGACTTCAAAATCGGCTGGATGTGGCTGCAAATCAGGCAGCTTTTCTTGCTGCACCGCCCAATTAATACTCGCCGCCTTAGCGGTCAACTGCTCCCAAAGCAGTGCTAGCAGCTTAGAGTAGGTTTCTCTGTCACCAAAGCCTGTCGCTTCACTAAATAACAGATAATTAGGAGCGGCTCGCTGAGCCAAAGCCGTGGCAAAAGCCAGTTGCTGCCAGGGCCGTAACCGTCTTAGCCGCTGATTAAAAGTAGGCGGTTTCTTCCCCATCACCTAAGCCTCCCAGCCTTCTGCCAAATGCTTATCTTTCAAACGCATATAATTTCCAGCAGAGTAGCTAAAAAAGCGCTTTTCTTTTTCAGTAATTTCCCGCACTGGACGAGCTGGACTACCGGCATAAACATGACCCGCTTTCAGGGTTTTACCGGGTGTTACCAAAGCACCGGCGGCAATAATGACTTCATCCTCCACAGTTACACCATCCATCACGATCGCCCCCATACCCACCAGGATACGATTACCGAGGGTACAACCATGGAGCACCACCTTATGGCCGATGGTTACTTCTTCACCAATAATCAACGGATAACCACCCGGGTTAAAGTCGCTGGCATGGGTAATGTGCAGTACCGAGCCATCCTGTACACTGGTACCTCGGCCGATGCAAATAAAGTGCATGTCGCCACGAATCACCGCAGTGGGCCAAACCGATACATCATCGCCCAACTCAACATCACCCAGCACCACAGCAGTAGGGTCTACAAACACCCGCTCACCGAGCCGGGGCAAGGAACCTTGATAACGTCTAATAGTCATATACTCGCAATCTCAGCCAAACACTAAAAAAACCACAGCTTAACGCTCAGAGCTGGCTTGGCAAGCTTTTTAGAAGCCAAGCAACTGAGCGGCTGCGCTAATCGGAAGCTAAGCATGACTGCCCAACCCAAGCACGTAAAGAAAAAGCCTTTGCCCACCTGGCTACCCACACTGTTAACCCTGGGTGTTATTGCTCTGGGTGTGCTGTTAGCCTGGCGACTTCTGCCTTCAGAAACCTTTGATACCGACTTAACTCTAATCGGCCAAGGCCAACCCCTTGCTGTCCTTATTCATGAAACCGGCAGCCCTAACAGTATCCATGCCATGGACTTGATGAATCAGATCCGCCATGAAGTCCAGCTTAAGTTTTTAGTTGCCAGCCTGGGACACCCTGAAGGCCAAGCCTTTGCACGAGAACATCAGGCTGAAGCTGCTGGCTTGATGGTTTTCTTTGATGCTCAGGGTCAACGCACCGATGTCGTTTTTGTACAATCCCTCGCCGACATCAACCGCGGCCTTAACAGCCTGCGCCAACCTTAACCCTAAGACGTGAGGATCTCTATCCACACTTAGGGTAGAATTTCGGTCATTTATCTTGCGACGGAGCGACCATGAACGCCAGCAACCCCCTATTGAATATCACTGACCTGCCTGCTTTCGATCAGATTACTCCAGCGGAGGTTGAACCTGCTCTGGACGAACTACTTAAAGCCAATCGTGAAGTCGTTGAGGCCGTACTTAAGCAAGCCAACCCTGACTGGCACAACACCATCGCGCCCCTGGATGAAGCCGGTGATCGCCTCTCTCGAGCCTGGTCACCCGTTTCTCACCTCAATGGGGTGAGAAATAACCCTGAGCTACGCGAAGCCTATGAGAAGTGCCTGCCCAAGCTATCTGATTTTTCTACTTGGTTTAGTCAGCACCCAGGGCTCTATCAGCTCTATAAGCAACTAGAAGCCAAGGCCGAGGAACAAAAACTCAATGCAGCCCAGCGCAAAATGCTGGACAACACCCTGCGCGATTTTCGTTTAAGCGGCATCGAGCTACCCAAAGAACAGCAGCAGCGTTTTGCCGACATTCAGAAGCGACTGTCAGATCTTTCCAATCGTTTTTCTAATCATGTTTTGGATGCGACTCAAGGCTGGACTAAGCTGGTCACTGACGAGCAGCAACTCAGCGGCCTGCCTCAGTCGGCAAAAGATTCAGCCGTTGCTGAAGCCCA
>SKIX01000175.1 GCA_007116195.1 Marinospirillum sp.
AGGTTAACACGGCATCATCTAGCGCCGTCGTTAATCAAAAGCTAGTTAAAAGGGTGTTTTAAAAAAGTTGTAGCTAAACAATCCCAAAAAAGTGAACACCAGACTACCGAGAAGGTGAAGCGCAATGGTTGCAAAAGCCCAGCTCCAACGCTCCTGCTGAAGCATATAAACCACTTCAGCTGAAAAAGTCGAAAAGGTGGTCAAACCACCCAAAAGCCCTGTAACTAGCAGCAAACGCCACTCAGGTGAAAGCTGAGGATGCTGGGCAAAAAAACCTAAAGCCAGGCCAATCAAATAACCGCCAGCTAGGTTAGCCACCAGAGTCCCCAAAGGCATGCCTGCCCAAACAGCATTTAGCTTTAATGCGAGCCACCAGCGCAACAAGGCTCCTATACCTGCACCACTAGCTACTGCAAAAGCAGCAAAAGGTAATGACATGCTTAGAGCTCCTCGAATTAAAGTTCGTTATGCTTAGCTGACTGTAATAAACTGATGCTCTAGACTTCGCCAATGACTTCTTCACCTTGACCTTCTTATGCCAAATAAAGACCGTAAAAACAATAACAACCGTAACAAATTCAAAATATCCAGGCGACTAGCCCCGCTTTTACTTCTCTGCTGGCTAGCCGTAACGGGGCTGTTGGCACACAACTATTACAACACTGTAAGCACCTATGAACAGGCTTCAATTAAACGCGTTGAAGAGCATACCAGCGCCTTGCTGGATTTACAGCGCTCATTGGTTAATGCCAAGCTGCAGGAAATGCAGCGCATCCTGGCCTCTATTTCAAAGCTGATAGCAACCAAGAACCTTGATTTAGAACAATTGCACCAGGCCATGTTGGCTCGGAAGCACCCTAGCCCAGAAATCTTGGCATTGATTTTATTAGACGATCAGGGGCAGCTGCTGGCTTTTAGTCGCCCTAATGAAAATCCCGATCTTTCAGACCGAGATTACTTCACCTGGCATCAGCAACAACCCTTTTCAGGCCAGTTTTACTTATCTGGCCCTTTGTTTTCGCGTCACCCTGATGCTGTACCCTTGCTGGGGCTCAGCAAGGCTTTGCATCAAGAGGGCGAATTTGCTGGTGTCCTAGCCATGGCCCTTGATCTGGAAAAACTGGCCGAAGACCTGGGCAGTTTTATTAATAACGAAAGCCATGCCACCGTTTTGGCCCATACCGATGGCCCCATATACTTTCGCATGCCCTGGGTTGGCAGTACCCTCGGTCAGGTTTCTGGTGTTTTAGCTGAGCACCAGGGCGAGTTGCGAGATCATCACCTCACCCGCATCACTTCGCCCTATGACCAAAATCAGCGCCAGCTCGCTTATGGCAAAATTGAAAATACGCCGCTGGTTGTGTTTGTTTCCGAGAACCTTGAGCCGACTTTAGCTGCTTTAGCCAGTTACCGAAGTCGTCAAACAGTCAGCCACCTATTGATCTTTGCCTTAGCCAGCTTACTTTTCATAACACTCAACTATTTAGGATGTCAGCGCCAAAAAGACCTACTTGCCTTGTTAGAAAAAGAGGAGCGTTATCGGCTTGCCAAAGAGGCTGGCAATATCGGTATCTGGGATTTGCAGCTGGATACCGGGCAACTCACCTGGGATCATTTGACCTGGCAACAGCTTGGTTACTCTAGCCCAGCTTTCACTCTTAGCCATGAAGCTTGGTTAGCAACCATTCATCCTGATGATGTGGCTCAGGTTATTCAGATCACCCAGGAAAAAATTCAAGCAGGCGAAGCCTTTGAGATCCAGTACCGTGCCAAAACAGCGACTGGCGACTGGCAGTGGCAGCAAGGACGCGGACAGGTTGTTGCTTGGGATGAACAGGGTGAGCCCTTAAGAATACTCGGCACTAGCCAAACCATTCAACAGCAGAAGGATAACGCTGCTCAGCTGGAAGCCCAGGCCCAGGCTTTGCAAGCCTCCAATGCTGAATTGGAACAGTTTGCTTATGTTGCTTCTCATGATTTACGGCAGCCATTAAGAATGATTAGTAGTTATACCGAACTCTTAGAAAAGCGCCTGCAGCAAGAACTTAACGAGGAAACCCGGCGTTTTATGGGCTTTATTCAAGAAGCTGCTAAACGCATGGATCAAATGCTGGTTTCTTTGCTGGAGTACTCACGTGTTGGGCGCAAGGGTGAGCCCCTAAGCCAGCAGGAAATTAAGCAACTGCTCCAGGAAGCCCTAACCTACTTACAGCCAAGCATCAAAGAGTCACAAGCTGTTATAGAGATTAAGGGACACTGGCCAGAACAGTTAGCGGTCAGTCGCAATGAAGTGGTTCGCCTGTTTCAGAATCTGCTCAGTAACGCCTTAAAGTATCAGCCACAAGGACAACAACCGAACATTCAAATAACAGCTGAAGAGCAGCAAGATGCTTGGCTCTTCACCCTCAAGGATAATGGTATCGGCATCGAGCCAGCACAACAAAGCCGTTTGTTTCAGGTATTTCAACGCCTGCATACCCAGCAAGAGTATGAAGGCACCGGCATAGGCCTTGCTATATGTCGAAAAATCGTTGAGCGCCACGGTGGCTATATCGGGCTCACTTCAGCAGGCAAAGGCCAGGGCAGCAGCTTTCACTTCACCCTGGCCAAGGCCCTGGCTTAAACGCGGAATTGCTTAACGCTTTCTTGCAAGCGTTTGGCTAACTCCTGAAGCTCTTGGCTGGCAGCAACGTTTTCTTCCATACCTGAAGCTGCCTGCTCAGAAGCTTCCGTAATGCTGCTGAAATTGCGGTTGATCTCTTCTGCAACCGCTGACTGCTGCTCGGCCGCACTGGCAATTTGCGCGTTCATATCATTAATATCGGTTACTGAGCGCTGAATCACTTCTAAGGAGTGACCTGCACGCTGAGCCTGTTCTACGCTTTCTGCCGCTTTAATACGCCCCTGCTCCATCACTTTAACAGCTCCCTGAGCACTGGACTGCATCTTCTCTATACGCTGCTGAATATCGCGTGTGGACTCCTGCGTCCGGCTAGCCAAAGCACGCACCTCATCAGCAACAACCGCAAAGCCTCGCCCATGTTCACCCGCGCGTGCAGCCTCTATAGCCGCGTTGAGCGCTAGAAGGTTGGTTTGTTCAGCGATCGTTTCTATCACCTCCAGCACCGTACCTATCTCTGTGCTGTCTTCTGATAAGCGATCGATCACCTCACCAGCCTGCTCAATTTGGCGCGCCAGGTCATCAATACTAGCCAGGGTACGCTTAACTTCCTCACCGCCTGATATTGTCTCTTCATCTGCCGTTCTTGCTAACTGAGCCGCTTCTACTGTATGCCCTGCTACTTCCTGCACTGTAGCCGACATCTGATTAATGGCAGTCGCACCCTGATCCGTTTGCTCCCGCTGACTTTGCACCAAATCACGATTCTGGCAGGCCGTTCGGCTCATCTTCACTGAAGACTGCGCGAGGGTATCTGCTGTCTGAGTCACACCCCGAATGATCTCTGCCAGCTGTTCACTCATACCAGCAACAGCACCCATAATGCTATTCGGATGCTTGGTATGAATACGCTGAGTTAAATCACCATCAGCAACTCGACGAATCAACCGGGCAGCAACTTCTGGCTCCCCACCAATCGTCCGAGTTAAACTAGAAACCAAGCGAATACTAACCAGTACACCGACTGCTATCGAAACTATCGCCACCACCAACATAAGCGTTTGGAAGCCACCCGTCTCCGAGCGAACAAAGTTAACCTGCTGTTGGATTTCATTTTCTTGATAGTCTATGAATGCATTAATGGCATCTAGCCAGCGGCTATATGCAGGCGAAACCTCATTCAGCAGTAATTGTCTAGCCTGAGTCTGCTGCTCACGATCTAACAAGGCAACCAGGTCGGCCGTTAAGCCTAGGGTCAACTGTTCACGCTGCTCAATAGCAAACAACAGCTCTCTTTCTCGTGCACTGACCCCTGCCTCTGCAGCAAATAGGCGTTGCATACGCTGAGCCGATTCTTGATAAAAGCGGTCCAGCTCCTCTACTTGCTGTAGAAAGCGCTGGTGCTCTTGTGGTGAAGCAACTAATACAGCATCGCGTATGGCAATAGCACGATCGTGCACACTACCACGAAAATTAATTGCAAAGCGCTGTTTACGCGTATCCACATCATTAATGTGGGTTAGGGTTGCATCCACTCGGCCCACCTTGACCACCCCAACCAGAGTCGTTACCAAAACCAACGCAAGAACCAGCGCAAACCCAAGGTAAAGCCTTTGTGCAATGGTCATAACCTACTCCTACTCAAATATCGGCAAACACCTAAACCCAATTAAAATTATATTAAGCTATCAAAAAATAGAAATAAAATAATTTTAACTATAGCCAAGCTGAGCCTTAACTATTAAAAAAAACCCCTGCTAATACAGGGGAAGATACATCTAAAGACTTTGCTAGAACGGTATTTCATCATCCATCTGGTCAAAGCTACTTGGTCCCGGTGCTGGCTGCTGATTGTTCTGGGTGTAGCCACTGGGTTGTGAAGTAGGCGCTGCCTGCTGAGCGGGTTGCGGTACGGGCTGTTGGGGCGCAGGTTGATGTGCTGGCTGCTGGGGTGGTGCCTGCATTGGCTGCTGCTGAGGTTGAGCTGGCTGCTGAGGCGCAGCTTGCGCATAACCTTGCTGGTAACCACCCGCGGCGGGCTGAGCATAATGACCGCCAGCTGGCTGGCTCTGAGGCGCAGCAGGCTGCTGGTTATAGTCCATAGGTGGGGCAGAACGCCCAGCATTGCCATAGCCTTGCTGACCACCACCTGCTGAATCCAGCATCTGCATTTCATTAGCGACTATTTCAGTGGTGTACTGGTCAACACCTTGCTGGTTCTGCCATTTGCGGGTTTGCAGCTTGCCCTCTACATAAACCTTGCTGCCTTTTTTTAAATACTGACCGACAATTTCAGCTAGACGATCAAAGAAAACCACCCGATGCCACTCGGTTCGCTCCTGCTTTTGGCCCGTCGCTCTATCAGTCCACTGCTCACTGGTTGCAATACTCACATTGGCAACCTGCTTCTGATTTTGAGTGAAACGTACATCGGGGTCCTGCCCCAGATTACCAATCAAAATGACTTTGTTAACGCCTCTTGCCATGCTGTCCCCTTGGTTAAAAACCCTAATTTGAAAAGAGATAAATGTTAGGCTCTGCTCGCTAGCAAATCGTCTAGCGCCTGCTCATCTAGCTGGCTTCGATCCAGCTTTAAATAAGCAGTGCTTTCAGTGACCAGGAAAACGACCTCTTCTACGCCTTCCAACTGCTCTAGCTCCTGCTGAAAGCTGGCTAGCTCCTTAGTCTGCAAGCTAGGCAAGTGAAATATACGACTGGAAAGATGCCGAGGTTGTTGAAAGCCTAATAGACCCAGAACCCAGAGTAAAGTTAAGCCGGCGGCACTGAAGAGAACACCTTCTGCTCCCAGCCAGCCTAGTAGCCAGCCACCCAAGACGCCACCTAAAAATGCGCCGAAAAACTGTGATGTAGAGTAAAGGCCCATCGCGGTTCCTTTAGCTACCACAGGAGCCTGCTTACTAATTAACGAAGGTAAACTGGCTTCCAGAAGATTAAAGCCAGTAAAGAAAATCATTAGCCCCAACAGCAGCCCCAGTGGATGCCAGCCCATAACAAACAGACCCGTCGCTAAAAGCACAAAGCCCAGCAAGAGTACCGTCTTCATTTTACGCTTTTTCTCGCCATAAATAATGAGAGGAATCATAGCGAAAAAGCCTAGCAGCATACTGATTAAGTAGATCCAACCCTGCTGTGCTAACTCCCAACCTGCTTCTACTAGCAGGCCTGGCACAGCAATAAAGATTCCTGTCAGAACGAGATGTAGCAGAAGAATACTCAAGTCCAAGCGCAACAACTGCGGGTGCTTAGCTACAGGCCCCAGTTGAGTTAGATCAATACCTGCATCATAGTGCTTTCTTACTCGTGCTGGCGTAGGCACCCAGCGCCAAAGAACCAGCATCCCGAAAAGGCTTAAAACTGCTGTCAGCCAAAAAATACCGGAGAGCCCTAGCCAGCCGGCTAACCAGGGGCCAAGCGCCATAGCTGCTATAAAAGCCAGACCAATACTGATTCCCACAGTTGCCATGGCCTGGGTACGCTTTTCATCCCGTGTAAGGTCAGCCAATAACGCCATGATGACACTAGCAATTGCACCCATACCCTGCAGAGCCCGGCCTAAAATAATGAGCCAGAGGCTATCTGCCAAGGCAGCGACCAGGCTACCTAACGCGAAAATCGCCAAGCCAAAATAAATAAGAGGTTTACGACCCAAGTGATCTGAAAGCAAACCAAACGGCAGCTGCAACAAGGCTTGGGTAAACCCGTAAATGCCAATTGCCAAGCCGATTGCCAAGGGTGTCGCCTGGTTAAAGTCTTCAAGCAGCAGGGGTAAAACCGGAAGCACCATAAACAGACCAAGCATTCGCAGACCGTAAAGTCCGGCCAAACCGCTTACTGCTCTGGCTTCCATTGAATTCAAGGAAGTACGCGACATAGAGTCCTTGCCTTAGCAAAAGACGCTATTCTACCCGTGCCCACTCAGCATCACCAGTCCGGCTAGCCAAGCAAAAGTTATACATAGCTTGAACACTACAGACACAGAGTGCACAAAAATCTATAATCTTCGGTCGCCCAAAATTAAGAGGTAAACCTGTGGCTCTGAATAAAATCAGCGTGCAAGGGGCTAGAACCCACAACCTGAAAAATATTTCTGTTGAGATTCCAAGGGATCAATTAATCGTCATCACCGGTCTTTCTGGCTCCGGTAAGTCCTCCCTGGCATTTGACACCCTCTACGCTGAAGGGCAAAGGCGTTATGTTGAATCCCTGTCAGCCTATGCACGCCAATTTTTATCCATGATGGAAAAGCCAGATGTTGACCACATTGAAGGGCTTTCGCCAGCTATCTCAATTGAACAAAAATCCACTTCGCATAATCCCCGCTCCACAGTGGGCACCATCACCGAAGTTTACGACTATCTACGTCTACTTTATGCTCGCACCGGCATACCTCGCTGCCCAGAACACCAGGTCGAGCTGGTTGCAAAAACCGTTAGCGAAATGGTTGACGAAGTTCTGGCACTGCCAGAAGAGTCCAAGATTTTAATTCTTGCACCCGTGGTACAAGACCGCAAAGGCGAACACCTCAACCTCTTAGCCGACCTTAAAGCTCAAGGCTTTATACGTGCCCGTATCGATGGGCAGGTTGTCGAGCTGGACGAAGCGCCAGTTTTAGATAAGAAGAAAAAGCACACGATAGAAGTCGTCGTTGATCGTCTGAAAGTACGTGCAGACCAGCAACTTCGACTGGCCGAGTCCTTTGAAACAGCACTGAGTCTCTCTGATGGCTTAGCCCTAGTCAGCTTTATGCAGGGTGAAGCTGAAGACCTCTTGTTTTCCGCCAACTTTGCCTGCTCTCACTGTGGTTATGCCCTGTCAGAGCTAGAACCACGTATGTTCTCTTTTAATAACCCTGCAGGTGCCTGTCCGACCTGTGACGGGCTGGGTGCAAAAGCTTTCTTTGATGAGAGCAAAATTATTATTGATCCTGAGCTTTCACTCGCCGAGGGCGTCATTAAAGGCTGGGATAGGCGCAACATCTATTACTTTGGGCTACTTAAACAGCTTGCTGAACACTTTGGCTTTGCTCTGGAAACACCCTGGAAGGATTTACCTGCAAGTATTCGCCAGGCTCTTTTGAGGGGCACCGGAGACGAAGAAGTTAATTTTAGTTATACCGGCGACCGAGGCCGACAGATCACCAAGTCACATCCTTTTGAAGGCGTACTGCCAAATCTGGAAAGGCGTTACCGTGAAACCGAATCACAAAACCTGCGCGAAGAACTCGCCAAGCTACTGACAACTCACGCCTGCCCTGCATGCCAAGGCAGTCGATTACGAGAGGCCTCTCGGCATGTATATGTGGCCGGTACCAGCTTGCCTGAAATAGTAAAAATGCCACTGGGAGAAGCCAGCACCTACTTTAGCCAGCTAACACTGGATGGCCACCGGGGCGAAATAGCACAAAGAATTCTGGTAGAAATTATTGAGCGCTTGAATTTCCTCGTCAATGTGGGGCTGGACTACTTATCGCTGGATCGTAGCGCCGAAACCCTATCAGGCGGTGAGGCTCAGCGCATTCGTCTTGCCAGCCAAATTGGTGCAGGCTTGGTCGGCGTCATGTACATTCTTGATGAGCCTTCCATCGGCTTACACCAAAGAGACAATGAGCGCCTGCTCAGTACCTTAACCCGCTTAAG
>SKIX01000250.1 GCA_007116195.1 Marinospirillum sp.
ATCGCAACATCTACTATAAAGAGTGCCTACAATAACCTTCAGTTCTGGAGTTGTAGCGCTTGCACCAAAAGCTGTAAGCTAACCTGCTGACGAAAATGATTTTCTTCCAACCGATAAGCTAGACGAACCTTTTGCCCTAAAACACAAGGCCAGGCATCACCTGCTTGGCGCAAAGCACGAAACCAAATTGCTTTAAACAAGGTGCTCGACCCCTCTGGTGACACCTGGAGTAGCAAGTGGTTTTGTTCAGCACCAACAGCTCGGATATCTTCAACGACAAAGCTACCTTCAAACAAGGGCGCTTCAAACTCTCGCCCATAGGGTTCCAGCTTTTTGAGAAACTGAGCCGTTTCCAGCGTTAATAACTCTGCGGCTAACTCGCCATCGGTATAAACACAAGGCTCTAAGCGCCGGTCTCCAAGCTGGGCACGAACCGCTTGTTCAAAAGCCTGCTGCAATTCTGCGAGCTTAGCCGCACGCAAAGTTAAACCGGCTGCGCCCTGATGCCCACCAAAGCCCAGCAGAATGCCTGGATGGTTATCATCCACCCGCTGCAAAGCATCACGAATATGTACGCCAGGAACACTGCGAGCTGAAGCACTTAACTGTCCAGGCTCCTTGCCCGGTGTGACCACCAAAGCAGGGCGTCCATGTTTTTCGACCAGGCGTGATGCAACGATGCCTTGAACACCTGAATGCCCCTCTGCAAGATAAGCAACGAGACTTTGCATCCCCTCAGCTACCTGCTGCTCAGCATATTTTAGCGCTTCTAAAGTCATCTGCTGCTCTACATAGCGTCTTTCCTGGTTATCGGCATCAAGCAAGCTCAGTTGCTGACTAGCCGTCTCTTTGTTAGTGGCTAACAAAAAGTGCAAAGCAGCATAGGGATCGGCCATACGTGAACGCGCATTAATTCTTGGCCCTAACTGAAAACCCAGAGTCGTTGCTGTAAAGTTTTTAAAGTTCTCTCCTTGCAGCTGGCGAAAGGCTTCCCAGCAGGGCTGGTCAGACGCATTCATTAGCTCTAAACCCGCGGTAACCAGGGCACGGTTCGCTAGGCTACCACCAAGAGAGACACAGTCAGCGACCGTACCCAGAGCGACAAAAGGCAAAAGTGCCGTTAGCTTGGGTTGGTCAGCAGGCAGTTCACCCTGACTGATCAAGTGGGCACGTAAGGCCGACATCAGCAACCAGGAAACAGCACAGCCGGCCAAGGTGGGGTCTGGATAGTTGCAATCTTGACGAGTGGGATTGATTACCGCCAAAGCGGAGCTAGGTGGGCCTTCCTTGGGTAAGGCATGGTGATCCGTAACCACAACATCTATACCAGCAGCCTTTAACCGAGCAATGCGTGCTTCATCTGAGGAGCCACAATCAGCGGTGATGATGACATCTGGGCGAGGCTGTTGGTCAAGAATACGATTAACCAGGCTATCGCTCACACCATAACCATCTTTCATACGATGCCCAATTAAACTGAGCAAGCGTTCAGGCGCTACACCAAAATACTCGGTTAAGGCTCGGTAAATGACAACATGTGAGGTAATACCATCAACATCGTAATCTGTAAGAATACCGATTCGCTCTTGCCTTCGCCTGGCTAAACTTAAGCGCTCACAGGCTAGATCAATATCTTGCAGTAAGCTAGGCGGATCCAGGTAGGCCAGTCGAGGCTCAACCAGGCTAGCAAGAGAAGCAGCGTGCACCTGATCCAGCCGGCCAGCCAAAATGCGAGCCAACAGAGGGTGAACCCCCTCGGCTTGAGCTTGCTGAAAAAGCGCCTGATTAATTGGACGCTGAACGAGCTTGGGCATAACTGTTTAGCGATCCAGCTTGGCCAGTATCTGGTTTAGCAGGTCAATGATTTCCTCTGAGTAAAGATCAACCTTGGCATAGAGGTCTTCAGCCTGGTCAAGTTGGCCGGTATTTTTGGCATGAATAATTTGCTTAATCAGCAGATGCATTTGTTTGTGCGGCTCTTTTAACGCCTGCATTTCTGGGTAGTCGCCATAATGGGCCAAGCCATCAGTGTCATACCACTTGCCCAAGTCGCATTGATGATGGTCCGTGGCTTGGTCTTCTGAAAGGCTACTTTGTCCGTCCAAAAAGCTACGCAGGCGAATTTTCCAAGAGCGGTGAGCACTCTTCGCCAAGGCCAACTCTATTCTTGGATCAATATTGACCTTAAAAGTCCGCATCTCTTTCATTAAAGATGCAATCTCTGTACCTATATCATTACTGGCAGCAACAATATTACCTGTGTGATCTACAGTTTCTCGTGCACCTTCACTGATTTCTACAATATGTCGGTTAATATCATCAGAAACAGCTGTTTGCTCTTCCGCAGCGGAGGCAATTTGTGCGCTCATCTCACTGATACGATCCATAGCACGAGTTATTTCTTCTAGCGCCCTGCTTGCCAAGTGAGTCTGCTCTACGGTTTCTTCAGCCTGAGCATGACTCCGCTCAATTCCGGCAACAGCCAGTTCGACGCTCTCGTGCAGCTGCGCAATCATGTCATTGATTTCTGTAGTGGCCTCTTGGGAACGTTGAGCAAGCTGACGAACCTCATCAGCAACAACAGCAAAGCCTCGCCCATGTTCACCGGCACGTGCCGCCTCAATAGCTGCGTTCAGGGCCAGCAGGTTAGTTTGTTCAGAAATCCCACTGATCACCTCAAGGATGGTGCCTATCTGCTCACTGTATTCGTTGAGCTGTAAAATAACCTTGGATGCCTGCTGAACTTCATCAGCTAAAGCTCCTATCGCTTCGCCACTTAACGTCACTATTCGGCTGCCTTCTTCTGAACTGCGGTCAGCTTGTTCCGTAGCTGTCGCTGTTTCCGCCGCATGGCTAGCAATTTCAGCTGCTGTTGCAGACATTTCATTCATCGCAGCAGATACTTCTTCGGTACTCTGCTGCTGACGCTTAATAATCACCGAGGCTTCATCGGTAACACGGAAAGTATATTCAGCTCGTGAACCGAGCTGACCAATACGCTGAAGTACAACCAAGACCGTTTGCTCAACCTTTTCAACAAAAAGATTAAACGAGCGACCCACATCCGCTAATTCATTATGACCTTCAACAGGTAAACGCCGACGTAAGTCTTGGTCACCCTCAGCGATATTGCGTAGCGCCAGGTTAAGACGCTTAATAGGCGCACTGATGCTTCTTGCTAGCAACCAGGACACCGCTAAACCGGTAATCAAAATAATTAAAGCGATAGCAACTGTTGAGTAGATGGTGGCGTTAAAAGCAGCCACACCTGCTGAGCGATCCGAGTAAATCGTTAAAACACCAACCGTCTCGCCACTAAAATCAGTTAGAGGTGCTGCCAAGACAGCCAGATGCCTATCCCCTTGAAGCAGACGCTGCCACAGCTGTTCACCTTGCATCACCTGGTTAAGCTCAGCCGTTGAAAAAAACCGGTTACCCTGCCAAGTTGAAACCAGAGGCTCAAAACCTGTATCGGCAGGCAAATAGATAGCAATATCTGCCCCGTGGCTTTGCTTAAAGGCATCGGCATAAGCTTGGCGCAAAGACATGCCAAACTCAAAGCTACCCGTGTGCTCACCTCGCCATTGCATGGGAACTACGCCGCGAATACCGATACCAGCGACACCAACCTCTACTCCAGAGATCTTTGCTTGTTGCTGATTAGCAGTCACCACTGTATGGCGGAAAGAAGCCAAATCATCGCCATAACGCTCAGGACGATGTAAGCGCAGGAAAGAAGTTGCAGGTGGCAAATGAAACTGCATTTGTTCAATGCCAGCTGCTGTGCGCAGACTATCGAAAACAGGCTGCAGTTCATCGCGCAAGGCGCTTCTGTCTTGCTGGGCAAACTTAAGTTGTACACTTGGCTGCTGAGCAACAGCCAAAGCCATATTAACGGCCTGCTGCTGTTGTGCCTGGATTTCATCAACGGCGGCCTGTTGCAGCCGCTGCAGGGCCTCTTGCTCGGTTTGTAGCATGAGCTGATCAAGACTTCGTAAGAAGAGTGGCAGCAAGGTCCCTATGCCCAGGATTAAAACGAACGCAAAACCTAACTGGATCCTTGTGCTAATTTTCATTCGATTCAACATCATCTTCCCTATCTCCTTGCTGCTAACCGATCAGCCTAGTGAGTCTTAAACGAGGGAGGCCTGGCCTCCCTGGGTGTTAGCCCTGCTGCTGAGCAATAAACTGCTGCACTGCTGCTAGCTCAGCAGGTAAAACGGTATAGCTTTCTTCTCTAGCCAACAAGTCACTCATATGCTCAGGTAGGGTCACACCCTGCTTGAAGCCTGCTTTAATAATCGCTTCTTCAAACTTGGCTGGGTGAGCTGTTGCTAAAGAAATCACTGGGGTAACGGCATCCTTAGCGCAGGCTTCAGCTGCAGCATAGGCTGTCGCCGTATGGGGGTCTAATAGCTCGCCAGTACGCTGATAAGCATTTTGAATAACAGCAAGAATGCCTTCATCATCCAAGCTTAAGCTAGCAAAAAGCTCCCGAGCCTGCTGCCAAGCCTCAGCTTGCAGCTGAGTTGGCTGCTGTTGAAAGGTTTCCAGAAGCTCGGCAATAGCAGCACCTTCTTGCTGATAGAGATCAAACAACAAACGCTCAAAGTTGGAAGACACCACGATATCCATAGAGGGTGCCAGTGTCGGTGCCAAAGGTTTCTTGCTGAAGTCATTATCATGCAGTGTGCGATGCAGGATATCATTGGCATTCGTCGCAACAATCAGCTGCTTAACCGGCAAGCCCATTTTATGCGCTACATAACCAGCAAAGACGTCACCAAAGTTAGCCGAGGGTACACTAAAAGAAACCTCTCGATGAGGCGCGCCCAAGGCAACTGCGCTGGTGAAGTAGTAAACCACCTGCGCCATAATTCTTGCCCAGTTAATTGAATTAACCGCGATCAAGCGCTGGCCTTTAAGGAATGCCTGATCAGCAAAGCTGGCTTTAACCATGGCCTGACAGTCATCAAAATCGCCTTCGATAGCGATATTGTGCACATTAGGCGCTAACACCGTGGTCATTTGCCGACGCTGGACTTCGGAGACTCGGTTATGCGGGTGAAGAATATAAATATCAACATGGCTGCAAGGTTTACAACCTTCGATTGCAGCCGACCCGGTATCACCAGAAGTAGCTCCCATAATCACACCACGCTCACCCCGCTTGGCTAAGAAGTAATCGAGCAAGCGGCCTAATAGCTGTAAGGCAACATCTTTAAAAGCCAGGGTGGGGCCGTGGAATAATTCTAGAAGAAAGTGGTTACTGTCCAACTGCTTCAGAGGCGCGACGGCATCATGATTAAAAGAGGCATAGGTATCTTTTAACATGGCTTTGAAAGTTTCTTCGGGTATGCAGTCACCGACAAAAGCACGCATGACTTTAAAAGCGGCTTCGTGATAAGGCAGCCCAGCCAAACTGGCAATTTCTTCTTGGCTCAACTGAGGAAAGGTTTCCGGCACATAAAGGCCGCCATCAGTCGCCAGCCCCGTCAAGACAACTTGTTCGAAGTTCAGTGCGGGCGCTTGCCCGCGGGTGCTTATGTAGCGCACGTCTTTATCTCACTCTATTGAAATCTAAACAGCTTGATTGAAATTATTGATCTTCAAGGCTTTCGACACGAATGCGCATCACACTACCAGCAATATCTGCAAGTGACTCTAGCTGACGAATGACTTCATTCATTGCTGCTTCGGTGGTGGTGTGGGTAAGCAGAATAATAGGAACCAGATCACCTTCCAAGGTATCTTTTTGGATAATCGCTTCAATACTGATACCCTGCTCGCTCAGAATGGTCGCCACCCTGGCTAGCACCCCAGGGCGGTCCACGGCTAACAAACGCAAGTAGTAGGCCGTTTCTATCTCATCCATTGGCAACACCGGCAGATCATCTGCCTGCTGAGCAAAAGCCAGATAAGGCACTCGAGAGTCAGGGTCAGCACCCATTTCTCGTGCGACATCAACCAAATCGGCAATCACAGCAGAAGCTGTGGGCTCAGAACCTGCGCCAGCGCCATAGTAAAGGGTCGGGCCAACAGCATCACCCTGCACCATGACAGCGTTCATAACTCCATTCACATTAGCGAGTAGTCGCTGCTTCGGAATCAGCGTGGGATGAACTCGCAGCTCCAAACCCTGCTCAGTGCGCCGTGTAATGCCTAGATGCTTAATCGCATAGCCCAGAGCATCCGCCTGGCGTATGTCTTCAACATCAATACGGCTAATGCCTTCGGTGTACACCTTATCGAAGCTTAGCGGCACACCAAAAGCAATGGCTGAGAGGATCGCCAGCTTATGCGCAGCATCGATACCTTCAACATCAAAGGTGGGGTCAGCTTCAGCATAGCCTAGAGCTTGAGCTTCGGCCAAAACCTCAGCGAAATCACTGCCGTGGTCATTCATGCTGGTCAGAATAAAGTTGCCCGTGCCATTAATAATACCAGCAACCCAGTTGATTTTATTCGCAGTCAAGCCTTCACGAATCGATTTGATAATGGGAATACCACCCGCAACTGCCGCTTCAAAGGCTACAATAACACCTGCCTCACGCGCGGCCTGAAAAATCTCGTTACCGTAAACGGCAATCAAAGCCTTATTGGCCGTTACGACATGCTTGCCAGCAGCAATGGCTTTCATTACCAGGTCATAAGCAGCGTCATAACCGCCAATCAGCTCAACAACCACATCAATTTCTGGGTTATTAATAACCTCAAGGACATCTTGGGAAACATAAACGCTTGAGGTGTCACAGTCAGGGTTCAGATTACGGGTAGCTACCTGCTCGATCACGAGTGGGCGACCGGCTCGACGAGCTATTTCACTGGCATTGCGTTGAAGTACATTAAATACTCCACCACCCACTGTTCCCAGGCCACAGATAGCGACTTTAACTGGTTTCAAAACAATCTCCTTTACCCTTGGGGCTTTCAGCTTAAAGGTTTAATTCATTGAGTAGACGTTGTGCAGGCAAATAACCTGGAATAACCTGACCACTTGGTAAAATAATAGCTGGCGTGCCCTGAATGCCTTGACTGCGAGCCAAGTTAAACTGATCTTCAACCGGGTTGGTACACTGGGCATCAGCTATTCTTTCACCAGCCTTCGCTTTAGTCATCGCCTGTTGCTGGTCTTCAGCACACCAAACATTAACCAGCTGTTGGTATGCACTGCTACCCACACCTTGTCGAGGGAAAGCCAAGTAGCGAACCTCAACACCAGCTGCATTTAACTCTGGCACCTCTTCATGCAAACGAGCACAGTAGGGGCAGCTAATATCAGTAAAGACTTGGATGCTAGCTTTAGTCTCACCCTTGGCAGGAAAAATAACCTGAGAAGCAGCTGGCAGCTCTTGCAGCTCTTGACGTCTTAGCTGACTGCGCGTTTGCTCGGTTAAATCCACCAGCCCTTCGCTCGTAACGGCCAGGAGGTTACCTGCTAAAAGATGCTGACCGTCTGCACTAATGTAGACTAAATCGCCTGTATTCAACAGGGCTTCGTAAATGCCATCCAAGGGTGTTTCTTGTAAAGATTTAAGCTGAATACGCGCGTCAACTTGCTGCAACTTCTCTTGCAAAAAAACTGTATCAGGCTGCTGTGCGACTCCAGGGCTTGCCAGCAAACCCATTAAAAGCAAGAACAAACCTGTTACCAAAAAACCTCGCATAAAGCTCTCCTAAGCACTCACCAAGCAGGTTAAAAAGGCCACAGTATGCCTGTGCCAGCAATAAAAAACAAAAACGGGCACCCGAAGGCACCCGTCTTTTTTCTACTCTGCCATCAGGCAGGAAACAGCCAAAGCGTTTAAGCCAGCTTTTCCTTGATGCGAGCGGATTTACCGGAACGCTCACGCAGATAGTAGATTTTAGCTTTACGAACATCACCACGGCGCTTGACTTGGATAGAGTCAACCAAGGGGCTATATACCTGGAAGGTACGCTCAACACCCATGCCGCTGGAAATTTTGCGGACAGTAAAGGCTGAGTTCAGGCCACGGTTACGCTTACCGATCACGACACCTTCATAAGCCTGAAGACGCTCACGGTTACCTTCTTTAACTTTAACCTGAACGACAACAGTGTCGCCGGGGCCAAAGCTGGGCACTTCTTTGTTCATTTGCTCGGCTTCAAGAGCCTGAATAATTGCGTTTTTGCTACTCATTGCTGCTCGCTCCTAGACTAAGGCCGCTCGACTTGCGC
>SKIX01000101.1 GCA_007116195.1 Marinospirillum sp.
CAAAACCGAATTCAGCATATCGGTGTATTTCTGCCAACCAGTGGCCCCCTTGCTTCTAGCGCCAACGCCATTCGCAATGCTCTAGTAGCCCGCCATCTTTACACGCAACAACAAGGTATATTCACGCCACAGCTTAGCTTTTATGACACTCAAGCCGCCAGCTTAGATGACCTTTACAAACAAGCTCAAGCTGACCAAGTTGATATTGTCTTAGGCCCCTTGGCTAAATCCCGCGTTGATTTGCTCGAAAGACGCTCTCACTTACCCTTGCCTACACTTGCACTGAACTATGGCAATGACGAACAGTTTCCTAACACTAGCCTTTACCAATTTGGATTATCTGCTGAAAATGAAGCTCAGCAGGCAGCAATCAAAGCTTGGCAAAGTGGTTTCCGTACCGCTCTAACTCTAACCCCAGAAAGTGACTGGGGCAGCCGAGTCGAACAAAGTTTTATACAAGCCTGGAAAGAGCTTGGCGGTCAACTAGCTCACAGTCGCCAGTATGGCGAATCAACAGACCTGGATACAGCTTTGCGCCAGCTGCTTGAAGTGCAGCTTAGCCAACAGCGCCATCAGCGTTTAATTCGCTTACTAGGACAAAGACCTCACTTTATTGCTCGGCCCCGCGAAGATGCTGACTTCCTGTTTTTACATGCCAGTACAGCAACTGCACGCCAGGTTAAGCCCGCTCTGAGCTTTTTAATGGCTGCTGACCTACCTGTGTTGGCTACTTCATCCGTTTATGCTGGCACCCCTAACCCTAGCCAGGACAGAGACATGAACGGCATTGCCTTTTGCGATATCAGCTGGTATCTGAACCCTGAAGATGAGCTTCAATCAATAATACGGCAAACCTGGCCTAACAGCATGAATCGTTACGGACGCTTGTATGCTATGGGTGTTGATGCTTACTTACTAGCACAGCGCTTAGAGCTACTTGATCACCTGCCTGCATCTAGGATCGATGGGGCAACGGGTCGACTCAGTCAAAATAACCGCAGAATAGTGCGTGAACTCCAATGGGCTCAGTTCATTGCTGGTCGGCCTCAACCACTTGCTGAGCAAGCTTTTCAGCAAAGGCAGCTAATTGATCAACTAGAACTGGATTAATATGCCTAAAACAAACATCAAAACAATCCGCCAACAAGATGGTGAAAGAGCTGAACAGCTAGCCCAGGATTACCTTACACAGCAAGGTCTACGCCTCGTTGAAAAAAACTTCAGGTGCAAACTTGGAGAAATCGATCTAATCATGCAGCACATGAATACCTTGGTATTTATCGAGGTGCGCTATCGCAAGTCCAACGCCTTCGGCGGTGCTGCTGCCAGCATAACCCCAGCCAAGCAGCAGAAAGTCAGGCGCGCAGCCAGCTATTATTTGCAACGCTTAACAGAACAACCTCCATGCCGCTTTGATGTTGTTACCCTAATAAAAAACGGTGATGACATTGACTGCAGCAACTGGATTCAAAATGCTTTTTAAGAGGAATAAAAGTGGATTTAGTGAAGCGAATTACCCAGCACTTTCACGACAGCATCGACACTAAAGCTGAAGCCAGTCAGGTCTTACCCGCTCAGCTAGCCTATGCCAGTCAAATGATGGTGGAAACCTTAATGAACGAGGGTAAAATCCTTGCCTGCGGTAATGGCGGCTCTGCGGGTGACTCGCAACATTTCTCTTCGGAGCTACTCAATCGTTTTGAGAGAGAAAGACCAGGCTTGCCTGCTATGGCGCTTACGACCGACTCCTCAACACTCACCTCTATCGCTAATGATTATAGTTATAACGAAGTTTTCTCTAAGCAAATTCGCGCCCTAGGTCAACCGGGCGACCTGCTGCTAGCCATTTCAACCAGCGGCAACTCAGCCAATATCATACAAGCGATTCAGGCTGCTCACGAAAGAGAAATGCGTATCGTAGCCTTAACCGGCAAAGACGGTGGCAATATGGCCAGCCTTTTAGCTCAGGATGATTGCGAAATAAGAGTGCCTAGCCAAGTCACTGCGCGCATTCAAGAGGTACATCTGCTCGCCATTCACTGTCTGTGCGACCTGATTGACGAGCAGCTATTCGGGAGTGTTTAAAGCTACTTAACAACGGTAAGATGGGAAGAAGGCCTCGCTTCTTCCTTGTCTTGAGTAGCAGGTGAACTAGAGGGGGCAGCATCAGACTGCTCTTCAGCTTGTAAAGCTGGTTCAGCACCAAATGCCATACCTGCGCCATTCTCGCGTGCGTAAATAGCTACGACAGCTTCGACTGGAATATAAAGCTGTCGCGGTACACCGCCAAAACGTGCACTAAAACTCAAAGCTTCATTACTAATTTCCAAGCCACGCGTTGCCGTATCAGATACATTTAAAACCAACTGACCCTCTTGCACCTGCTCTCTTGGCACTTCGACACCGGGCATATCAGCAGCAACCAGAACGTGAGGTGTCAGCTGGTTATCCAGCAACCACTCATAAAGGGCTCTAAGTAAATAAGGACGACTTGAAACTGACATTTTAATGGCCTGCCGGTTATTAATTTAACGCATTTCTTTTTCAGCTTCTGACAAGCTCTCTAAGAAACCGTCACGACTAAAACAACGATCCATGTACTCAATTAAAGGCTTGACCTGCTTTTCAGGCAACTCAATACCAAAGTGAGGTAAGCGCCAAAGAATCGGTAGAACACAGCAATCAACTAAGCTGAACTCTTCGCTCATAAAGAAAGGGCAATCAGAAAAAATAGGCGCGACACCAATGATACTTTCACGCAATTCCTTGCGAGCCTTGTCAGCTTTTTTACCTTCTTCAGCAACCAAAGTATCCACTAAAGGGCTCCACTCACGCTCAATACGATGAACCCATAGGCGGCTTTGTGCACGAGCAACAGGGTAAACAGGTAATAGAGGCGGATGCGGAAAGCGCTCGTCAAGATACTCCATCATCACTTTAGATTCATAGAGCACTAAATCTCGATCCAACAAGGTTGGCAAGCTATTGTAAGGATTCAAATCTGCCAGTTCTGCTGGTTTGTTATTGGGGTTGATGTCCAGCAAATCGACAGTCACCCCCTTCTCTGCCAATACGATACGAACTCGGTGACTATAATGATCACTTCCGTCCGAGAAGTAGGTCATAGAAGAACGCTTGGTAACAACGCCCATTGATAATTCCTCACTCAACTGTAAGCCTCCTACTATAACGCCTTGAGGCTAAGAAAAGCAAAAAGCGCACGGTCGCCCGCACGCTTTTTACTGTAACTACAGCTTCATAGACTGCAAGCCGTAAAAAACTGCTTAGTGCTTAATATCACGCCAGTACTCTTTCTTCAGCAGGTAAGAGAAGATAAAGAATACAAAGATGAACAAGAGCACTTTAGGACCTAAGCGATCACTCTGGTATTTGCTGGGCTCACCAACATAGACCATAAAGTTAGTCAAATCATAAACCGCTTGGTCATACTCAGCAGGGGATAGGCTACCTGCACGCACTTCCCGGAAGCAGTCACGTGGGTTAGCAACAGTACCTCGTAGCGGATCAGTTGTTTTAACTTCAACTGCGTTAGGATCACACACCAGCTCATATTCACCCTGAAGATGAATTAGAGGGTGAGGCATACCGATGTCTTCAAACACCGTGTTATTAACACCGTAAGGGCGACCTTCTTCAAGGTAATAACCACGTAGCAGGCTATAAATGTAATCAGCGCCGTGAGAACGGGTCATCAGACTCAGGTCAGGTGGCGGAGTACCAAAAAAGGATTCGCCATCTTCACGCGTCATACCATTCAGCATCTGATCGTTGTAAGCCAGCTGCGGACTGAGAATCAGGTTTTCTTCGATAACATCCTGAGGAATACCCAAGTCTTCTGCAGTACGAGAGAAGCGCTGGTGTTCTGCTGTATGGCAGCCCATACAGTAGTTGACAAAAAGGCGCGCACCATTGTGCAACGACTCAAAGTTATAAATATCTGGCTTCATAGAGTCCAGTTTGCCGGAAGGCGCAGCCACAGCGATGGCCGGCACCAAGGCGAAAACGATTGCCAAGAGTTGCTTTTTCATTAGCCGGTCACCCTTTCTGGAACAGGTTTGCACTTCTCATAGCGAGTATAGAAAGGCATGAGAACAAAATAAGCGAAGTAAATTACTGTTGCAATCTGAGCCACGATGGTACGCAGGGTAGTCGAAGGCAGAGCGCCCAGAATACCTAGAACCACGAAGCTGATACAGAAAAGAGCAAGAGCAACTTTACTCATCCAGCCTTTGTAACGAATAGAGCGAACAGGGCTACGATCCAACCAGGGCAGCACAAACAAAACCGCGATGGATGCACCCATAAATACAACACCTAGGAATTCAGCTTCCAAACCAAAGAGCGAGAAGGTAATTGCACGCAAAATGGCATAGAAAGGTGTGAAGTACCAAACAGGGGCAATGTGATCAGGCGTTGTTAGCGGGTCAGCCGGAATAAAGTTGGGATGCTCAATGAAGAAACCGCCCATTTCCGGGAAATAAAAGACCACAATCGCAAACACAAACAAGAACACTGCAACACCCACGATGTCTTTAACAGTGTAGTAAGGGTGGAAAGGAATACCATCTTTAGGTACACCGTTTTCATCCAGGTTGTTTTTGATCTCAACACCATCTGGGTTGTTAGAGCCCACTTCATGCAGAGCAATAATATGCAGAACCACTAAGCCTAAAATGACTATGGGTAGAGCAATAACGTGCAAGGCAAAGAAGCGGTTCAAAGTAATACCGGAAATCAGGTAGTCACCGCGAATCCACTGAGCCAAGTCAGGACCAATCAAGGGAATGGCGCCAAACAAGGAAATAATAACCTGAGCACCCCAGTAGGACATTTGACCCCAAGGCAGCATGTAACCCATAAAGGCTTCAGCCATGAGCGCTAGGTAAATACACATACCAAACACCCAGATTAGCTCACGAGGCTTTTGATAAGAGCCATACATCATGCCGCGCAGCATATGCAGGTAAACCACCACAAAGAAGCCAGACGCCCCCGTGGTATGCATGTAACGCAACAGCCAGCCATATTCCACATCACGCATGATGTATTCCATGGAAGCAAAGGCACCTTCAGCAGAAGGGTTGTAGCTCATTGTCAGCCAGATACCAGTAATAATCTGGTTGACCAGCATTAGCAAAGCTAGAGAACCAAAAAAGTACCAGAAATTAAAGTTTTTAGGCGCGTAATACTTACTCAGGTGATCCTGCCACAGCTGGGTTGCAGGAAAGCGGTCGTCGACCCACCGCATCAAACCTTTTTCAGCCTTAGCGCGATTCGGGTTACCCATTAGGCGTTCTCCTCATCGACACCAACAATTATTGTATGATCATCCACGTAGCTGTGCGGAGGCACGACCAGGTTGGTCGGTGCTGGCTGGTTGCGGTAAACCCGACCGGCCAAGTCAAAGCGCGAACCATGACAAGGACAAAAGAAGCCACCCAACCAATCAGACCCTAAATCATTAGGAGCAATTTCAGGCCGATAGGTTGGTGAACAGCCCAAGTGGGTACAGATACCGATGGCGACTAAATATTGCGGCTTGATAGAGCGGTGACGATTTTGCGCATATTCAGGCTGCTGATCACTACTTTGAGCATTAGATTGAGGATCGCGGATGCGATCGTCCAGCTGCTCCAGAGTTGCCAGCATTTCTTCAGTACGATGTACTATCCAAACAGGACGTCCACGCCATTCGACCGTCATTTGCTGACCTGGCTCCAGCCTTGAAATATCAGCTGTAGCCGGTGCACCAGCTGCACGGGCCCTAGCACTTGGATGCCAGGAGGCAACGAAAGGTACCGCTACCCCGACTGCGCCCACCGCCCCTATGACGGAGGTCGCACCCACGAGGAAGCGCCGCCGCCCCTTGTTTACGCCATCATTACTCATTGAAGGTTCTCCCCATCTACAAACAGTCTATCCGAGCAGAGAAACTGCTCGAACCATTTCTAAATAGATCTAATATTAAAAAAAAGCGCCGCTCAAAACAAGAAAGCCAGCCTTATAAACCCTAGTGCATTAGTGGTATAGCTTAATTGAGTGGCAAAAAAAAACGCCTAACCAGCAGCGGCCAGGCGTTTCCGGGAAGTCGAAGACAGCCCGACGATTAACGCTTGGAGTACTGCGGACGCTTACGTGCTTTGCGCAGACCCACTTTCTTACGCTCAACCATACGCGCATCGCGAGTAACATAGCCAGCAGTGCGCAGCTCGCTACGCAGAGACTCATCATAGTCCATTAGCGCGCGGGTAATACCGTGACGGATAGCGCCAGCTTGACCACTTGCACCACCACCAGAAACGGTAATGTGTAAATCAAATTTTTCAACGTTATCAGTAAGCTCTAAAGGCTGCATAACAACCATGCGTGAAGTTTCACGACCAAAGTATTCTTGCAGGCTAGAGCCATTAATAGAGATCTTTCCGCTGCCTGGTTTGATAAAAACACGAGCAGTTGAAGTTTTGCGACGGCCGGTGCCGTAGTTTTGAGTAGCAGACATGACGACCCTTCCGTTAGATGTTCAGAGTTTGCGGTTGCTGGGCGGCATGAGGATGCTCCGCACCTGCGTAGACCTTAAGTTTTGCCAGCATGGCACGACCTAAAGGACCCTTGGGCAACATACCCTTGACCGCACCCTGAATAACACGCTCAGGCGCATGGTCAATCAGCTTCTCAAAAGACATCTGTTTGATGCCGCCTGGAAAGCCAGAGTGACGATAGTAGATTTTATCTTTAGCTTTTTTACCCGTGACCTTAACCTTCTCGGCGTTAACAATCACCAAGTAATCGCCTGTATCAACGTGCGGGGTGTATTCTGGTTTATGCTTACCGCGCAGGCGGCGAGCAATCTCGGTAGCTAGACGACCGAGGGTTTTATCTGTGGCATCAACCACATACCAGTCGCGCTTTACGCTTTCCGGTTTTGCTGAAAATGTTTTCATTACTACTGCCTCAGTAGGATCATCTCGACTTGACTTCCAGTCACTTAAATTGACTAACTAGAGTCAGATCGCACTGATCTTTACCTATTTTTATTGGGTTACTCAAATTCTAAGAGTAACGGCTTGCCTGAAACAACCTGATTTCAGAAGCGCGAATACTAACCTATCAAGCCAGGGTTCGCAAGCTAGGGCTTATGCTCTCGGCCGAGATATTCATGAGACTGCATTTCCAGCAAGCGGCTTTTGGTACGGTCAATTTCAAAAGCTAGGTTACCACCTGTATAGATGTCATCAATGGCTACTTCTGACGAGATGATGACCTTCACGTTACGATCATAAAACTCATCAATTAAATTGATAAACCGGCGAGTTTGGTCGTCTTTCTCACGCCCTAGCTGCGGCACATTAGATAACAAAACTGTGTGAAAAATTTTCGAAAGCTCTATGTAGTCATACTGACTTCTAGGGCCGTCGCAAAGCTCATAGAAATCAAACCAAGCCACATTGTCATGGCACCGCCTTGCTTTTATCGCACGACCATTAATTTCAATCGGCAAGTCTCTTTCCCCCTCGACCCTAACAATACTTTCAAAGCTGCGCGTTAAGCTCGCATCAGCTTCTTGATCGAGTGGCCAGTGGTAAATCTCAGCCTGACTGAGTGCTCTTAAGCGATAATCAACCCCACTATCAACATTAACAACCAGCGTATACTTTTTAAGCAAATCGATAGCAGGTAAAAAGCGAGCACGCTGCAGGCCGTCTTTGTACAAACCATCAGGCTCGATATTAGATGTTGTAACCAGGGTAACCCCTTCAGCAAAGAGTGCATCCATCAAATTGCCCAAAATCATGGCATCGGTGATATCTTTAACAAAGAACTCGTCTAAGCAGAGCACTCTGAACTCACCTGCAAGCTTTTTAGCAACCTGTTTCAAGGGGTCACTATGGCCATCGAAGGTTCTCAGCTCAGCATGAACCCTTTGCATAAAGCGGTGAAAATGCGTTCTAAGCTTTTCCTCAAAAGGCAGAGTATCAAAAAAGGTATCCACCAAGTAGGTTTTACCTCGACCAACCCCCCCCCAAAAATAGAGGCCACGTACCGGAGTTTTTATCTTTTTGCTGCCAACCAGGCGTGACAAAAAACCGCTACTCGCAGGCTTGCTGACTAGCAGCTCATCGTGCAGTCTTTGCAGGTGTTCTACCGCCTCCCTCTGAGCTGGATCCGACTTAAA
>SKIX01000058.1 GCA_007116195.1 Marinospirillum sp.
AGCGCTTCGGCATCTTCGTTATGGGGAGGCAGGCTACTTTTGGGTTAATGACTTAGAAACCCGCTTGCTGGTTCACCCAACCCAACCCCACTTGGAAGGCCAGCTACAAAGCAGCTACCAGGACAAACAAGGCCGTTTTATTTTTCAAGACTTTGTTGATTTAGTGCAACAGCAACAGGCAGGCTATTTACACTATTTCTGGCCTCGACCTGGTCAAACCAACCCTGTTGAAAAACTCTCCTATGTTGTTCTTTTTGAGCCTTGGGGCTGGGTACTGGGCAGCGGTATTTATCTTGATGAAATGGAAGCTATCTTTTGGAAGGAGGCGCAAATTTATGCGCTGGTTTTTTTACTGCTTCTCGTTTTTATCAGTTATTTAGTTTGGAATATTTTAAGAGTTGATGCTCGCGCCTTTCAAAGTAATAAACTGATGGCTTCAGTAATGGAGGCCTGCGCAGAAGCGATTCTGGTTACTGACCGCAGTACCCGTATTGTCTGGGCAAACTCGGCTTTTCAGAAGCTGACTGGCTATGCTCCAAACGAAGTCATTGGCAAAAAGCCAGGGCAGATTATTGCCTCGGGCAAACAGGACAAAGCCTTTTACGAGCAGATGTGGGCTCAACTAGAGCAAGGGCAGCACTGGTCAGGTGAGCTGGTTAATCGGCACCGCTCAGGTCAACTCTACTATGAGCAGATGACCATAACACCAGTAAAAAACAGAGCAGGTAAAATCAGCCACTATGTTGCAATTAAAAATGATATTTCAGAGCGCAAACAGGAACAGCTACGCCTGCAAGAACAGGCCTCCCGAGACAGCCTGACGGGGTTATTGAATCGCCGTAGTTTTTTAGAACACTTCAGCAGCTTTTTACAGATGAACTCAAAGGCAGCCCCAGGCGCACTGATGATGCTGGATTTAGACCACTTTAAAAAAATCAATGACAGCTACGGCCATCAAACCGGTGATCAGGTTTTAATCGAATTTGCTCAACGAATCAGTAAGCAGCTGCGTAAGCAGGACATCTTCGGACGTTTAGGTGGTGAAGAGTTCGCCATCCTAGTACCCAACCTCAGCCTGGAAGCCAGCATTAATCTGGCAGAGCGCCTCTGTACTGTTGTACAGCATCCTCCTATGCAAATTAATGGCTTGGAGTTACAAGTCACTACTAGCTTGGGCATTACCCCCATTCCTGATAGCAACCAAGATAGCGAACAGCTGCTGAACCTAGCTGACAAGGCACTTTATGCCGCTAAAAATGCGGGGCGGGCTTGTGTGCGTGTCCACCACAGCCATTAAGCAGCCATCAACGCGCAGCGCAAATCTTTATTTTGCATCTTTGAAGCCTTAAGCTAGCTAGCCTTAGCTACTTTTTAAGGCGCACTTATGACGATCGAAGACCCGCACCTCAATTTACGTAATTTGAAAAAGAAGGATTACCCCCAGCTTAAGCAGTTAATGGACAAGGTCTATGATGATATTGGCGGGGCCTGGCCAGAACGCACCATCAACAAGTTAATTCGCGACTTCCCAGATGGGCAAATCGGTATTGTGGATGATGGTCAACTGGTGGGTGTTGCCTTGAGTGTGCTCGTTGACTACGCCTTCTTTTCTGAGCCCCACAAATACAGCCACCTTTACGATGAAGACCACCTGGTTTTGAATAAAAAAGAAGGTGATGCTCTCTATGGACTCGATGTGCTCATCGACCCTGATTATCGTGGTCACCGCCTGGGTCGACGCCTCTATGATGCGCGTAAGGAGTTATGCCGCTCCATGAACCTGCGCGCCATCCTGGCGGGAGGACGCATTCCTGGCTACCACGAGTATGCCAGCGACCTTAAGCCTACCGAATACTTGGAGGAGGTTGCACGTAAGGAAATTCACGACCCCATTCTTTCCTTCCAGCTGGCCAATGATTTCATGGTCAAGCGCCTGATGCGCGGTTATCTACCTGAAGATGAACGCTCTCATGGCTATGCGACTCTGCTGGAGTGGAATAATATTTTGTATGAGCCAGCCAACCTGATTCTGGATTCCACCAGTACTGAGGCGCGTGTTGGTGCCGTGCAGTGGCAAATGCGCGAATTTGATTCAGTGGATTCAGTATTGCAGCAGGTCGAGTATTTCGTCGATGCCCTATCCGACTATGGCAGTGATTTTGCTGTTTTCCCCGAGCTTTTCAATGCTCCCCTGATGGGGCTGACCGACCAGTCTGACCCGGTTCAGGCCATTCGCTTCCTGGGCACCTTTACCGAGCAGTTTAAGACCGAACTGATGCGCATGGCGGTCAGCTACAACATCAATATTATTGCTGGCTCCATGGTTGAGGAAGGTGAAGATGAATTGCTGTATAACGTCGCCTATCTGTTTCGCCGCGATGGCACCCTTGAACGCCAGCCCAAGCTGCATATCACGCCTCAGGAAAGGCGTGACTGGGTGATTGAGGGCGGGCATGAGCTGTCGGTATTTGAAACCGATGCCGGGCGCATCGGTATGCTGATCTGCTATGACGTGGAATTTCCCGAGCTGGGCCGCCTGCTAGCCGATGATGATATGGATATTCTGTTTGTGCCCTTCTGGACCGACACTAAAAACGGCTACCTGCGCGTACGCCACTGCGCCCAGGCGCGCGCGGTGGAAAACGAATGCTATGTAGTGATCTGTGGCAGCGTCGGCAACCTGCCCTCAATTGAAAGCCTGGATATTCAGTACGCCCAGTCGGCGGTTTTCTCACCCTCAGATTTCGCCTTCCCACATGATGCGGTACTGAATGAAACCACGCCCAACACCGAAATGATTTTCTTTTCAGACCTGGATTTCAATCGCCTTAAATTAGTACGCAGTGAAGGCTCGGTGACCAACCTAAAAGACAGGCGCAAAGATTTATTTAACGTTAAATGGAAGAAAAAAAAGAAGACTGAGTCCTAACCGCCTGGAGAGTCGCTCTTCTGTCAGCTAGTCTGCTAAGGTAAACAAAACAGATGAGAGGTTGCCATGCTGTATTGTCCTACCCAAAAAGCATTGCAGGGTTTCATTGCTATGCTTGTTATCCTTCTTGTGAGCAGCCCCTTGGCTGCTCGCAGCCTGCAGGTTAGTGAAGACCAGCTCACTCAGGTTGAAGTTTTAACTCTGCTACTCAGCCAAGAAGGTACACCGGTTGTTCTGCTGCAGCAGCAGCAACAACCTGAAATGATCCCTATCTTCATAGGTGCACAGGAAGCGCGGGCCATCTCTGACGCTTTGCGTGAAGACTTTTCACCTCGACCCATGACTCATGATCTACTTTCTCAACTACTGCTTAGGCTAGAGGTGCAGCTCAAACGAATTTTAATTGACCGTGTTCAACAAGGCTCCTATTTAGCCTTTTTGGAGCTTCAGGATGAAGAAAAAACAAGTCAGCTCGTTGATGCACGGCCTAGCGATGCTCTTGCTTTAGCACTACGCCTGGGTGCGCCTATTTATGTTGGGCCGGAGGTTTTGGCCACCGCCGCTCTTGTTGAACACCCAGCCTTAGAAGACCAGCTCGTTAGAGCAGCCGGAATCAGTGTTACTCAGGCAAATCAGGAGTTGCGTGCGGCTTTAGAGTTGCCTGATCAGCCCGGAGTTCTAGTGACTCAGGCTCAGGGTGTAGCAGAACAAAAAGGCATGCTGCCAGGTGCTTTTATTCTTAAGGTTAACGACCAGGCCCTCCAAACAACCATGGAGTACCTACGCCTGGTGCGTCAAACACCCAAAAACCAAGCCACACTCATTACTTATTGGCAACAAGGCCAAACTCATCAATTAGAATTACCCAGCCAGCTGTCCAGCCGAGTTTCACAAACAAGGCCTCAACCCCAACCTGAGCCATCATTATGAAAAAAAAGCTGCTGATTGTTGCTCATGCCCCTTCAGAAAACACACGAAGGCTCGTGGAGGCCTTACTTAAAGGTGCCGAACATCCAGAGATAACAGGCGTTGCTAGCAGCTGGATACCGCCACTCGAAGCCCAACCAGACGATCTACTGACGGCTGACGGCATTATTTTAGGTACGCCTGAAAACCTTGGCTATATGTCAGGTGCCTTGAAAGATTTTTTTGATCGTTGCTACTACCCTGTTTTGGAAGAAAAACAAGGCTTACCCTGTGCCCTCATGATCCGTGCCGGGCTAGATGGCACAGGCACGCGACGGGCCCTAGAAAGCATCTTAACCGGTCTACGCTGGAATTGCGTTCAAGAACCGCTGATTCTTAAAGGTGCTTGGCAAAACGAATTTATAAAGCAAGCTGAAGACTTGGGGCTTAGCCTAGCTGCGGGCTTAGAAGCTGGTATTTATTAAAAAAAGGCCAGCTTGAGGCTGGCCTTAGGTATTACTGATTTATAGCAGAGTGTTTAGAGCTTGCCTTCTAGTTCAGGCACAGCTTCAAACAGGTCAGCGACCAAACCATAATCAGACACTTGGAAAATAGGCGCTTCCTCATCCTTGTTGATCGCAACAATAACTTTGGAATCCTTCATACCAGCCAAGTGCTGGATAGCACCGGAGATACCTGCTGCGATATACAACTGAGGCGCAACAATTTTACCTGTTTGGCCAACTTGCAGATCGTTAGGAACATAGCCTGCATCTACTGCCGCACGCGATGCACCTACAGCACCACCCAGCTTATCTGCCAGCTTATAAATGGTATCAAAGCCTTCTTTGCTGCCGACACCGCGACCGCCTGAAACGACGACACCTGCTGCAGTTAGTTCAGGACGATCAGATGCAGCCAGCTCTTCACCCAGGTGGGTAGAAAGACCTGCATCTGTCACTTTATCCAGAGCTTCAATAGCAGCAGATCCAGTTTCGGCAACAGGGTCAAACGAAGTGCCGCGAACAGTAATCACTTTAACTGCATCTTCACTTTGCACAGTAGCAATCGCATTACCAGCATAGATAGGACGCTTGAAAGTATCGGCACTTTCTACGGCAATAATTTCAGAAATTTGGTCAACATCAAGAAGTGCGGCTGCACGGGGGAAAACGTTCTTGCCAACCGCTGTAGCAGCGGTCAACAAGTGGCTGTAATCCTTGCCCAGCTCAGCTAGCAAAGCAGCAACATTCTCAGCTAACTGGTGACCATACGCAGCATTATCAGCAACCAATACCTTGGTTACACCCTCTAGCTTAGCGGCGGCTTCAGCAGCAGGCTGACAAGCTTCACCGGCAACGAGAACATGAATATCTCCGCCAATTGCCTTAGCTGCAGCAACCACGTTAGCGGTCACTGGCGTTAGTTCACTGTTGTGATGATCAGCTACAACTAAAATGCTCATTAGACCACCTTCGCTTCATTTTTCAGTTTATCGACCAGCTCATCCACGCTGCCTACCTTGATACCCGCTGAACGCTCAGCAGGCGGCTCTACTTTCAGGGTTTTCAGCTTGGAAGCCACTTCTATGCCATAGTCCGCAGGGGTTTTAGTATCCAGCGGCTTTTTCTTAGCCTTCATAATATTAGGCAGCTTGGCATAGCGAGGTTCATTCAAACGTAGATCAGCACTAAATACTGCAGGAAGCTTAACTTCCACAGTTTGCAGGCCACCATCAATTTCACGCTTAACCTGAGCTTTATCACCTTCAACCGTGATTTCAGAGGCAAAAGTACCCTGAGCAAAACCACAAAGAGCAGCTAGCATTTGAGGGGTCTGGTTATTATCTGTATCGATAGACTGCTTGCCCATCATGATAACTTGAGGCTGCTCTTCCTCAACAACCTTAGCCAGAAGCTTCGCTGCTGTTAAAGAATCTACCTTAGCATCCGTTTCAATTAGAATAGAGCGGTCTGCACCTAAAGCCATAGCAGTACGCAGCTGCTCTTGTGCTGTTTTAGGGCCAATAGATACAGCAACAACTTCAGTCGCTGTACCCTTTTCTTTTAAGCGAACCGCCTCTTCTACTGCGATTTCACAGAAAGGGTTCATGGACATTTTAACATTGGCCAGATCGACATCTGACTGATCCGCTTTAACGCGAACCTTGACGTTGTAGTCTACAACGCGCTTAACAGGGACAAGAACCTTCATAGATTCTCCGTTTTCTTGGTGGTTGAAACAGCAGGCTGCTTAACCAACAGCCTGCAACATAAAAACTCTCTGCCTGAATAATGACTCTAAGACAGCTTTCAGTCAAACTTTGGCTTAAACTGACTGGTCACAATTTTAAGCCTATAATGATTACAGCTTAAAAACTACTGACAAGGCTTGACGTCTAAGGCTTTTCCCTCTTCACTAGGGGTCAGGAGTTGACCAGAAGCAAACGACCGTTTTAAATACACTCTAAGCAGTTTTAATAACGAAAACAACCCACTTTCGAGGAGACTTGCCGTGGAACGCGAATCTATGGAATTTGATGTACTCATCATCGGCGCAGGGCCTGCGGGGCTTTCCGCCGCCATCCGACTTAAACAACAGGCTAATGAAACCGGTCAAGAACTGGAAGTTTGTGTTGTTGAAAAGGGCTCAGAAGTGGGTGCGCACATTCTTTCTGGCGCTGTAATTGAGCCGCGTGCACTTAATGAACTCATTCCAGACTGGAAAGAAAAGGGCGCGCCACTGAAAACTGCAGTCACCCGTGATGATGTTTACCTTCTAAGAAATGAAGAAAAAGCCAGCAAACTACCCAACTTTGCAGTTCCTAAAACCATGCACAATGATGGCAACTACATTGTGAGCTTAGGCAATGTCGTACGCTGGCTGGGTGAACAAGCTGAAGAACTGGAAGTTAATCTTTTCCCTGGCTTTCCTGCTGCTAGCATCATTTATGGTGAGCAGGGTGAAGTCCAGGGCGTTATTACTGGTGATATGGGCATAGGTGCTGATGGCCAGCCCAAAGACGGTTTTGAGCCAGGTATGGAGCTGAGAGCAAAATACACCTTATTTAGCGAAGGCTGCCGTGGCCATTTGGGTAAAGAGTTAATAGGCCACTATCGTCTTGATGAAGGTAAAGATGCCCAGCACTATGGTATCGGCATCAAAGAGCTTTGGGATATCGAGCCCAGCAAGCACGAGCCTGGCCTGGTTGTTCACGGTTCTGGCTGGCCTCTACCAAGCGACACCGGCGGTGGCTTCTTCCTTTATCACGATGAAAACAACCAGGTTGAAGTCGGCATGATCGTTGACCTTGCCTACTCTAACCCGCATTTGTCGCCCTTTGATGAGTTTCAGCGTATGAAGCATCATCCAGTGATTAAGCAATACCTGGAAGGCGGCAAGCGAGTGAGTTATGGTGCGCGAGCTGTCACCAAAGGGGGTTACAACTGCCTCCCTAAAATGACCTTCCCCGGTGGTTTACTCATAGGCTGTGATGCTGGCACTTTAAATTTTGCCAAAATCAAAGGCGTTCACACAGCTATGAAGAATGGCATGATCGCAGCTGAAACCGTATTTGAGGCTATTAAAGCGGGCGATGAAGGCGGTCAAGAGCTGACCGATTTTACTGCCAAATGGGAAGCCAGCTGGGCCTATGAAGAGCTGAAAACTACCCGTAATTTCGGCCCTGCCATGCACAAGTATGGCACCTTCCTTGGGGGTGCGTTCAACTTCATTGATCAAAACATCTTTGGTGGCAAGCTGCCTATAACCCTGCATGACACCAAACCTGACCATGAAATGCTAAAGCCTGCCAGTGAAAGCCCTAAAATTGACTACCCCAAGCCCGATGGCAAGTTAAGCTTTGATAAGCTGTCTTCCGTGTTCCTGTCCAACGCAGTGCATGAAGAAGACCAACCCTGCCACCTAAGACTCAAAGACCCTGAGCTGCCTATTCGCGACAACCTGCCGAAGTTTGATGAGCCTGCTCAGCGCTACTGCCCAGCCGGTGTCTATGAAGTGGTGGAAGATGCTGAAGGACAGCCTAAGTTCCAGATCAACTTCTCTAACTGTGTCCACTGTAAAACCTGTGACATCAAAGACCCAGCGCAAAACATCACCTGGGTTACACCAGAAGGTGGCGGCGGCCCAACCTACCCCAACATGTAAAAAGCTCTAAGACTTATACAAAAAAACCGCCCTCTGCCTAAGCAGGGGCGGTTGTTAGAAAGCTAAGACCAGCTTACCAGCCCGTTACTTCCTTCAGAGCATCACCAATTTCTGCCAAGGAACGCACAGTTTTAACACCTGCATCTTCCAGAGC
>SKIX01000229.1 GCA_007116195.1 Marinospirillum sp.
CCAGGACTCCAAAAAGGTTACCGACAAATCAGTCGAAGTCTCTGCACAACAAGAGACAAAAACTGCAAGCAAACCGGCAGTTGAACCACCCAGAGACTATGCTGATGGCTCCGATCGTGGCACCCTGTCTGAAGATTATGGTTTAAAACCAGAAATATTTGAGCCTCCGCGTAACTAGAGGCTTTAGTTAGGGGCCTCTAGTTAACCTCCTGCGCTCATCTAGGTTACACACGTTATTAGCAGACAAGCACAAACAAGCGATGGAAGACCCAGTCTAAACTGGGTTTTCCAAATCGATAAACTCTTGCTCTATAGCAAACTCCCTTGCTAGCCACTCTCCTAAAGCTTTAACCCCATAGCGTTCTGTTGCATGATGACCGGCGGCAAAATAGTCAATACCTAGTTCCCTAGCCTCATGAAGTGTCCGCTCACTAACTTCACCACTTATATAAGCATCTGCGCCTAGCTCTGCGGCTCGATAAATTCCACCTTCAGCAGCACCTGTACACCAAGCGATTTTTCGCAAGGGCCGTTGATGACCTTTTAAGTGCAGAGGTTCTCGCCCTAGCCTTTCTTTAATTAGACCAGCAAAAGCACTAGCAGAAAGGGCCTTGGGCAGCTCACCGATCAAACCCAGTGGCCAAGCATCCCCTTCCATAGAACCAACAACCTGAATACCTAAGACCTCTGCTAGCTGTTGATTATTGCCCAACTGCGGATGAGCATCGAGAGGCAGGTGGTAGGCCACTAAATTCAGGTCAGCCTGCATCAAACACTTCACTCTTTGGCCTTTGATACCCGTTAAAGGCTGGGGCTCGCCTTTCCAAAAGTAACCATGATGCACAAGTAGCAAATCAGCCTGGCTGGCTACGGCAGCTTCAATCAACTGCAAACTAGCCGTAACCCCGGTGACTATTTTGTTGATTTCAACACGCCCCTCAACTTGCAGGCCGTTTGGGCAATAGTCTTTAAAACCATCAACATTTAAAAATTCATGTAGAGTATTTAACAACTGGTCGCGCTTAACTGACATTAACTCACCTCAAACTTCGTTTAAAAAATATAGTAATCTAAGCGACTTCTAGATCAACGCTACTCATTCTCTTGGAGTGCTTCATGCGACTTTTGCGCCCTAGTTTAATTTGGCCGCTGTTAACTGGCTTGCTTTTAGCTTTATTTTTAATGCAGCTTTTTCCCAGCTTGACTGGTCAATCCACACAGTCAGGAAGTCAACCCCAACGCGCTGAGTTAATTAGTAGCGAGCCCTTACTTGTGAGTCGGCAACAAGGGCCTGTTTCTTACTCACAAGCCGTTCGCCAAGCAGCACCTTCGGTTGTCAATATTTATACTAGCAAAGTCATTCAGCAACAACTCAACCCCTTTTTTAATGACCCCTTCTTTCATCATTTTTTTGGTCAGGAAGCCCTACCTAGACGTGAGCGCTTGCAGTCAAGCCTAGGCTCAGGCGTTATCGTGACGAGCGATGGTTACCTGCTAACCAATCATCACGTTGTCGTTGATGCCGATGAAATTCGTGTTGCACTTCGAGATGGCCGCGAAGCCTTTGCTAAAGTTGTTGGCAGTGATGCTGAGTCTGACCTAGCGGTACTTAAAATTGAGTTGGATAACCTGCCAGCCATCAACCTAGCTTCCTCTGATACGCTTGAGGTCGGAGATGTCGTGTTAGCCATAGGCAACCCCTTTGGTGTTGGACAAACAGTCACTCAAGGCATCGTTAGCGCTCTGGGGCGCACCAGTTTAGGCATCAGTACTTATGAAGACTTTATCCAAACCGATGCAGCCATCAACCCCGGAAACTCTGGTGGCGCACTCATTAATCCCTATGGTCAATTACTGGGCATTAATACGGCCATTTTTAGCCGCTCAGGAGGCTCACAAGGCATTGGCTTTGCCATACCCTCCAACCTAGCCAGAGATATCATGCTCGACTTGATCAATGAAGGTTTTGTCATTCGTGGCTGGCTGGGTGTCGAAGTTCAAGAACTGACCCCTCAGCTGGCAAGCTCGTTGGGGCTAGATTCTACGCGCGGTTTAATTTTGGCAGGGCTAGTCCGCAATGGACCAGCACACCAAGCAGGACTTAGACCAGGTGACGTGCTGCTTAAAGTCAACGGTGAGCCAGTAGGCAATGCAAGGGAAACCATTAACCGCATTGCCCGATTAAAGCCAGCAACTCAAGCAGAACTGGTGTTAGTCCGCAATGGCAAGCGGCTTGAGCTGAGCGCTCAAATTCAGCAGCGCCCAACTCAGCAGCCTAGGCACTAGCTCGTCTTAATACGATAACGTGCTGAGCGAGCATGGGCCGTCAAAGACTCACCATCAGCCAACTCTCCCGCAATTGCCCCTAATTCACTTGCGCCTTCAGGCGAACAGAAAATTAACGAAGAGCGCTTTTGGAAATCATAAACTCCCAGAGGAGAAGAAAAGCGCGCCGTTCCTGAGGTAGGCAAAACATGGTTAGGTCCAGCACAGTAGTCACCCACAGCCTCTGCTGTATAACGACCCATAAAGATAGCCCCAGCATGGCGTATGGAAGCTAGCCAGGATTTAGGGTCTGCGACTGATAGCTCCAGATGCTCAGGTGCAATCCGATTAATCATACTGATCGCTTCCTGCTCATCAGCGACCAGAATAAACGCACCCCTTTGTTCTAGCGAGGTTCGAATAATCGCCTCTCGCTCCATCGTTGGTAGCAGGCGTTGAATGCTGGCCATAACCTGATCCAGAAATTCGCCATCCCATGCAACCAAAATGGATTGCGCATCCTCATCATGCTCAGCTTGAGAAAAGAGATCCATAGCAATCCAATCAGGGTCGGTTTGACCATCACAGACAACCAGTATCTCAGAGGGGCCAGCAATCATATCGATGCCCACCTTGCCAAACACAGCTCGCTTGGCAGTGGCTACAAAAATATTGCCTGGCCCAACAATTTTATCGACCGCGGGCACACTTTCAGTGCCATAAGCCAAGGCTGCAACAGCTTGCGCACCACCCAGAGCGAATACCCGATCAACCCCAGCCAGCCAGGCTGCACCTAACACGAGAGGGTTAAGATCGCCTTCAGGAGCAGGCGCCACCATAATGATTTCTTTAACGCCAGCAACCTTGGCGGGCAGGGCATTCATAAGAACAGAAGAAGGATAAGCCGCTTTGCCACCCGGAACATAAACTCCAACACGATCCAAGGGCATAACTTGCTGACCTAAAAGAGTACCGTCTGCTTCTTGATACTCCCAAGAGCCTTGCTTTTGCTTTTCGTGGTAGCGAGTCACTCTTTCAGCAGCGACCTCTAAAGCTTGACGGCGAGCAGCAGGCAAATTATCAAAAGCTTGTTTTAGTTGCTCTTGAGAAATCTCTAACTCTGCAAAATGTTTGACTGGGTAACGATCAAATTTTGCAGTTAGCTCAACCAGTGCTGCATCACCCTGCTGACGCACCTGCTGGATGATCGAATCAACCGCTGTTTGAACCTGGTCGCTAGACACCCCCTCCCAAGCCAAGAGATCATCAAGTTGGGTGTCAAAACCTTCAGTACCTGCTTGCAAACGTCTAATTTCAATAGCTTTACTCATAGTCTACTCCATCACGCTTATTTACAGCCTGCTGCAGGCGCTCTAAAAGCGGCTGAATTAGCTCAAATTTCATTTTCATAGAAGCCTGATTGACCACTAAACGTGAAGAAATATCTGCCAACTCTTCGCAGGGTTCTAAACCATTGGCACGCAAGGTGTTGCCGGTATCAACAATATCAACAATTTCATCCGCCAAGCCCATAATGGGTGCTAATTCCATGCCACCGTAGAGCTTAATCAAATCTACTTGTATGCCTTGCTCCGCATACCATTGCTTGGCAATGCGCACAAATTTAGTTGCAACGCGACGCCGACCTTCAGGCGGTTGGCAACCACGAATACGCGCAGTCATTAACTTGCAGCCCGCAATTTTTAAGTCTAAGGGCTCATACATGCCGTCTTCGCCATGCTCCATGAGGACATCCTTTCCAGAAACCCCTAAATCAGCAGCACCCAATTGAACATAAGTGGGCACATCAGTTGCACGAATAACCAGCAAGCGAACGCCAGGCAGGTTGGTATCAAAAACCAGCTTGCGGCTTTTTTTAATGTCTTCTGCAGGCTCGATACCCGCAGCAGCAAGCAAGGGCAGGGTGTCATCTAGAATGCGCCCTTTCGACAGGGCCAGAGTTAAACTTTGCGGCATGCGTCTCTCAATCACTTTCTTGATTTAATTGGCTACTCGACGTATTTTTGCGCCTAACAGCATCAGCTTTTCTTCAATACATTCATAACCACGGTCAATATGGTAAATACGGTCCACCAGTGTTTCACCTTGAGCCACCAAAGCGGCAATAACCAGGCTGGCTGAAGCCCGCAAATCAGTTGCCATAACAGGCGCACCGGTTAACTCTTCCACACCCTTAATGATCGCAGTGTTGCCTTCTACTTGAATCGCCGCACCCATGCGATGCATCTCTTGAACATGCATAAACCGGTTTTCAAAAATGGTTTCTATCACCGTGCCCGTGCCCTCCGCTACAGCGTTCATAGCCATAAACTGGGCCTGCATATCGGTAGGAAAGCCAGGATAGGGTGCCGTTTTTATACTAACCGCTTGTGGGCGCTTACCCTGCATGTCCAGCTCAATCCAGTCAGGGCCAGTGGTAATTTTTGCGCCTGCTTCTTCTAACTTCACCAGCACCGCATCCAGAATATCGGGGCGGGTGCGCTTAACGCGAACCTTGCCGCGCGTGGCTGCGCCTGCAACTAAAAAAGTGCCCGCTTCTATTCGATCAGCAATCACATCAAAATGACAGCCCTGTAAGCGGTCAACACCTTCTATTTTGATGGTATCTGTACCTTGACCGGTAATCTTGGCTCCCATGGCATTCAAGAAGTCAGCAAGATCAACCACCTCGGGTTCACGAGCTGCGTTTTCTAGCAACGTGGTTCCCTCAGCCAAGGTGGCTGCCATCATCAGGTTTTCAGTTCCCGTTACAGTAACCGTATCAAAAACGATGCGCGCACCCTGCAAACGCCCTTCAATACTGCCACGGATGTAGCCTTCTTCAACTCGAATATCTGCGCCCATTTGTTTTAAGCCATTGATATGCAAGTTAACCGGCCGGCTACCTATAGCACAGCCACCTGGCAAGGAAACTTCTGCCTGACCATAGCAAGCCATGAGTGGCCCCAATACCAGAATGGAAGCACGCATGGTTTTAACTAAATCATAGGGCGCCACACAGTTGTTAAGATGTCCGGCATCCAACTCTAAGGACATCTTTTCATCAACAACAGCTCTGACCCCCATACCACCTAAAAGCTCAATCATGGTGGTGATATCATGCAAATGTGGCAAGTTGCCAATAGAAACCGGGCCTTTGACTAAGAGGCTCGCTGCAAGAATAGGCAAGGCTGAGTTTTTTGCTCCAGAAATCCACACTTCACCGTTAAGTGGTGCGCCCCCCTGAATAATAAGTTTATCCATTGATGGTGGCCTTATCCGACATGCAAATCTTTGACTTTTTCCCATTCCTCAGGGGTAAAAGTTTTTAGAGCAACAGCATGAACCTGGTTGCTGGCTATTTCTTCACTAAGCTGACTCATCACCAGCTGCTGTTTTTTAACTGGAGTTTTCATTTCTGCAAAAACAGGACTGATAGCAACCACCTGAAAGTGCTGGCCATCATCACCTTGTACTCTAAACTCACATTCGGGCAGTCGACTTTGCAGCAACTCTTGCAGTTCTTGCGCTCGCATGAAAAATCCTCTTCAAAAAATAAGGGTGGCATGATAACCGAAATTAACGTCCAAGTGACACCTGCAGTCTCCCTGATTCATTCGCCGAGGGGCAAAATTTCTTCCAGGTCGCTTAGTTCAAGCAGACGCCGTGTAGCTGGGGTCAGGTTAATAAATTCCAGTGCTATTTCAGCCTTCTGGGCAGCGCGCCACCATGCCAGTAGCACTAACAATAAAGCAGAGCCACCAGCGGCTTCTGCCAAGTCCAGCGTCAAACGGGTTTCTTGCTGCCAAGTCGTAATGGATGCTACGACTGCTGCATTAACAAAGGTGACCTCGCCTCGAAGTTGCCACTTGCCAGCTTCTAGCTGTTGCAGTTGAGCACTCATACCTCTGCTTCTTCTTGCAACTCTTCCAAGGCAGCATCGGGCGACCAGTTGTCAATCACCTTATCAAAATCACGCCGGTGCTCACGCATGGCACGATCAAACTGACTATTAAAAGTCAGCCCCAGGTTAACGCCATTTACTATCAGGTTGATCACCTTCCATTCATCATTATGGTAACGCAGGGTAAAAATAACAGGGTAACGCTGCCCATCGGCAGCGATCACTTCAAGCTCAACACTCTGCTGGTTTTCATGTCGGCTTGCGGTTTCACGAAAGCGCAAGTCAAACTCGCGGTAATCAAAGTTCATTAAACCCTGGCCAAAGGTTCTGACCAGGGTATCCTGAAAAACTCGGGCAAAACGTGAGCGCTGCTCAGGTGTAGCAGCACGAAAATAGCGCCCACCCATGACTCGGGCACTAATATAGCGAAAGTCCACATAGGGCTGCATAGCATCTGATAAGGCCTGGTAGAGCGCATCTGGCTGCTCTTCAAAATTTTGTTGATGCTCCTCAAAAGCAAGGGTTAGCGCTTCGATGCCCTTTTCAACGACTTGATGTGCAGCTCTTTCTTGTGCAGCCAACGGCCAAGCCAGGCAGGCTAACAAAACAGCGAACAACCAGGGTTTCATCAAGAGTCTCCCGCAGAGTTAGAAATAAACTGGTTAATGAGTTGCTCTAAAATTAATGCTGATTGCGTATCTCTAAGCACCGAGCCTTGTTCCAGAGTCTCTTCTTCGATACCAGGAGTGAGACTAATATAGTTATCGCCGAGCAAGCCTGCTGTTTGGATTGCGGCCGCGGTATCACTACTCAGCTTACCTAGCAGGCTGGAATCCAACTCTAAAACCACCCTGGCTTCAAACCATTCTTCGTCTAAATCAATACTAAGAACTCGCCCTACAGTGACTCCGGCAAGAGTCACTTTAGAGCGGGGCTTAAGGCCACCTACATCCCCAAAATAGGCTTCCACTTGAAAAGCTTTCCGGTTGGGCTCCCAAGCCAAACCACTCACTTTAAATGCCATAAACAGCAAAGCCACCAAACCCAAAAGCATAAAGCTGCCAACCGCTATTTCTACCCAGCGTTGCTGACGCATCGACTTACTCCAAATTCAGTTAAATATTACTAAACATCAAGGCAGTCAAAACAAAATCCAAACCCAAAACAACCAGCGATGAATAGACAACAGTTCGCGTTGTTGCCCGGCTAATTCCTTCCGAGGTTGGCACTAGATCATAACCTTGAAAAACAGCAATCCAGGTCACCACTAGCGCAAAAACGATGCTTTTGATCACCCCATTCAAAATATCTTCTCGAAAAGCGACCGCAGCTTGCATATTGCTCCAAAAGGCTCCCGAGTCGACGCCCAGCCAGTCAACCCCGACCAGCCAGCCTCCAAAAACACCCACCATAGCAAACACAAGGGACAACAGAGGTAAAGCAAAGAAGCCTGCCAACAGCCTGGGCGCAACGATGCGTTTTAACGGATCAACGCCTATCATTTCCATACTGGATAGCTGTTCTGTTGCCTTCATTAAACCTATCTCTGCAGTTAACGCGGAACCAGCGCGTCCGGCAAAGAGCAGAGCAGCAACAACAGGAGCCAGCTCACGCACGAGACTTAAAGCCACCATTTGGCCCAAGGCTTGTTCAGCGCCAAAATCGACCAAAATGGTGTAGCCCTGCAAGCCCAGCACCATGCCAATAAATAAACCTGAAACCAGAATAATGATTAAGGATAATACTCCAACGGAGTAAACTTGATGCACCCATAAGCGCCAACCTGAAGCACTCGGCCAGCCGGCTAAGGACTGCACTAGAAAAATGCCTGAACGCCCCCAGGCTGTCATTAAAGCCAAAGTAAAGCGG
>SKIX01000202.1 GCA_007116195.1 Marinospirillum sp.
CCAGTCCTGGTTCGTGGTGACCGACGTGTTCCCTATGGTGATGTTGTTGTTCTGATGGGGCGGCTGCAAGCTGCAGGTGTTGCTCAAGTTGGGCTGATCTCCCAGCCGCCTGAGAACCCTTAGGAGTTGCTTGGTGAAGCCAGCTAACTTAACGCTGTCTGTTTTGCTAACACTGGGTGTGCATCTGCTGGTGCTTGTTTTGCTGTTTTGGCAGGGGACTCAAATTCGGCCTTTACCTGAACCACCTGAGCAAGAAATCATTCGTGCTCAGGTTGTTGCTCAGGATCCCGCAGAGGCACGTAGAGCGGCTGCTGAAGCAGAGCGCCAAGCCGAGCTGCAACGCCAGCGTGAAGCAGAACGTCGGCGTCAGCAGCAGGAAGCCGAGCGCCGCCGCCAAGCAGAAGAACAACGCCGCCAGCAAGAGCAAGAAGCTCAGCGGCAAAGAGAGCAAGAAGAAGCACGACGTCGTGCCGAAGAGCAGCGGCAGCGTGAAGAGCAAGCTCGACAAGAAGCCGAGCGCCAGGCACAGCAAGAAGCTGAACGTCAACGCCAGCTGCAACTGCAAAGACAGCGGGAAGAAGAGCAACGCCGCTTGACAGAAGCTGAAGAGCAGCGTCGGCGTGAAGAGGAAATACGCCGCCAGGTTGAAGAAAGGCGAGCAGCTGAGGCACGCCAGCAACGTGAGGAAGAAGCCAGAATACGTGAGCAGTCACAACGCGAGCGAGAAAGAGCACGTGCTGAGCAAGCCGAGCGAGATGCGCAGGCAATTGCTAATATGGAAGGCGTAATCTTTGATCTGATTTCAAGGCACTGGACACGCCCACCAGGGGTTGATGCTGAACTAGAGACCGTTTTACGCTTGCGTTTATTGGGTACGGGGGAGTTAGCACCTGAGGGGATTACGCTGGTTTCATCCAGTGGTAATCTGGCTTTTGACCGCTCTGCTATTCAAGCCGTTGAAAGAGCTGTGCCTTTTCCCTTGCTGCAATTGGAGCCTCGCCAGCGTGATGCTTTTCGCACACTTACTTTAGAATTTACACCTGAGGATTTAGCACAGTGACAAGAATCCAGTTTCGCTTGCCTAGTCTGGCAGTATTTTTGCTCCTCTTTTTGTTCACTACTCAGGCAGCGGCTAATTTAACCATACGTATCACTCAAGGCAGTGACCAGGCAACTTCCATTGCCATCGTGCCTTTTGCCTGGAGAGGCTCAGGTGCCTTGCCTGAAGACGTAGCTCGTATTCTTGGTGACAATCTGGAGAGGACAGGCTTGTTTGCCCCTGTACCCCGTGAAAACCTGGTTAGCTTGCCTTCGCGTCGGGATGAGGTAGTTTATCGAGATTGGCGGCTGCTGAATGTGAACTATCTTCTAGTCGGCTCAATTGAAGAAAATGGCCATTCGTTAACAATCAATTATGAACTCTTTGATGTGCTCAGCCAGGAGCGTCTTTTAGGTGAAACAGTGACCAGCAGAAAAGACCAGCTGAGAAGCCGTTCCCACTTTATTAGTGATCGCGTTTATGAAAAGTTGACCGGCCAAAGAGGTATTTTTTCAACGCGCCTAGCCTATGTGACTGCTGAAGCTCTGGAAGGTCGTGCCAACTACCAATACCGTTTGCATGTTTCCGATGCTGATGGACAGCGTTCGCGAGTCATCCTTAGTTCGCGTGAGCCTATTTTATCACCTGACTGGTCGCCTGATGGTAAAAAGCTGGCCTATGTCTCTTTCGAGCGGGGTCGTCCTGCCATCTTTATTCAGGAAGTCGCTACGGGTTACCGCTATCAACTGACCAACTTTCGAGGGTTGAATGGTTCGCCTGCTTGGTCGCCCGATGGTAAACAGCTAGCCATGACGCTGTCACGTGATGGTAGCCCTGAGATTTATATTTATCATTTGGAGCAGCGGCGCTTGACTCGTTTGACCCATCATTTTGCAATAGATACTGAGCCCTCCTGGTCTCCTGATGGTAAAAATATAGTGTTTACCTCCAGCCGCAGCGGGGGGCCGCAAATCTACCAGGTGAACCTGGATTCTGGGCGTGTCGAGCGGGTCACTTTTGAAGGCAATTATAATGCCCGTGCTCGCTATTCACCTGATGGCAAAGAAATTTTTATGATTCATCGTGAGTCTGGGGGTGGATTCTTTAGTGTGGCTGCACTTAATATGCAAACAGGAAGGCTTAGACGCCTGTCGACTTCACCACTAGATGAGTCGCCCAGTGTGGCGCCTAATGGCAGCATGGTGGTTTACGCCCTAACAAGAAACAACCAAGGTGTTTTAGGAGTGGTTTCTATTGACGGGCGTATTCGTTATGAATTGCCAGCAGAAAGAGGTGACGTCAGGGAGCCGGCTTGGTCTCCGTTTCTTAACTAACTAGAATGCTATTTACTGCTTAAGGTTTTTTGCTGGATGGGCTAGACTCAGCCAGGAAATAATCAAGAGTTTCTAAAACAGGAGAAGAATATGGATCTGATGAAATATAGCAAACCTTTTGCTCTGGCCGCTGTACTGGCACTTGTTGCTGGCTGTGGTGGTGGCGCGGGTACTCAGCCAGGTGATGAAGAAGAAGTGGTTGCCGATGAGGTTTTGGTATCCGATGATGAAGAGCTGCACGGTGCTGAAGCTGAAGGCTTGGGTGATGAAGATGCCGCTTCTGCGCAAGCAATGGCTGAAGAAGCAGCTGCAGCTGCGCGTGATGCGATTGCGCGCCCTGAAGTTATGACTGTCTATTTTGACTTTGATAAGTCGAATATCCGCAGTGAGTTCTATGATGTGCTTAACGCTCATGCTGCTTACTTGCAAGCCAACCCTAACGCTAGTCTGGTCCTGGAAGGTCACACGGATGAGCGTGGCACACGCGAGTACAACATGGCTCTAGGTGAGCGTCGTGGTAGTGCAGTACAACGTTACTTGTCTACCCAAGGCGTAAGCTCTGAGCAGATGGAGGTTGTTAGCTATGGTGAAGAGCGCCCCGTCGTTCGTAATGCCAGCACTCGTGAAGATCACGCTAAAAACCGCCGCGTTGAACTTGTTTACTAAGAGCGAGGCGTCTCTGACGTGAAAGCATTTTATTTGCCTAACTCTGTCAGGGTAGCAACTGGGGCCATTCGTGGCCCCCGTTTTGTTTTTCTAGCTGTACTTTTATTGCTAGCCCTGCCTTTACCAGCCGACAATAGAAACCAGGCCGTCGTTCAAGCTGAGTTATTTATGCAGCTGGAACAGTTGCAGGTCGAAGTTCAAAACCTGAGGAACTTGGTTGAGCGGCAAGAAAGAGCTCTCTCTCAATTGCAAGATGAGCAAAGGCGCCGGTATATCGACTTGGATGAGCGTTTGCAAGACCATTCTCAGCGTCTAGGTAAGCTGGAAGAGCTTCCTGCAGTGATTGAACCTGTTGCGAGTCTGAGTGAGCCTTTGCCGTCTGCAACCGCAGCTTCTACAACAAGTGAAGAGCTGAATGATCGAGAAGCTTATAACCGTGCCTATGCCCTGATTCCTGAGCGACGTTTTGATGAAGCTATTAAGGCTTTACAAGACTTTATTCGTCATTACCCTCAGTCGCGCCTGGTCGGTAATGGCTACTATTGGATAGGCGAGATTTATATGGCGCAGAACCGCACGCGTGATGCGGAGAAGATGTTTGATGCCGTTGTTCGTCGTTATCCAGATAGCTTTAAAATTGCAGATTCTTATTACAAGCTAGGCCTGATCTATGCTCGTTATGGCAACAACGACCAGGCCAGCGAGACTATGCGATCTATCATCGAAAACTATCCGAGTGAACCAGCGGCAGATTTGGCGCGTCGCTGGCTAGACCGAGACTAATTTGAGTAGCTGAATTTATGCCCTGTTTTTTTGATTATCAAGCTGCTGATACGCTTTTGGCAGACCGTATTATTCTTGTTACCGGTGCTGGTGATGGCATAGGCCGTGCAGCGGCCTTGGGCTTTGCAGCTAAGGGTGCAACGGTTATTTTGCTTGGCCGAACCATTAGTAAACTGGAAGCCGTCTATGATGAGATAGCGGCCAGTGGCGCCCCTGAGCCAGCCATTTACCCGCTTAACTTTGAAGGGGCGAGCTGGCCAGATTATCAGCAGATGGCTGATCGCCTGTATGAAGAGTTTGGACGTTTGGACGGTGTGCTACACAATGCCGGTATTCTCGGCACGCTTACGCCGTTGCAAGGCTACAATCCAGCGCTTTGGCAGGAAGTTATTCAGGTTAACTTCAATGGCCCAACAATGATGTTGCAGGCGTTGATTCCTCTATTGCAGCAATCTGAGGATGCCTCGGTTATTCTGACGTCCTCATCAGTTGGGCGTAAGGGGCGAGCTTTCTGGGGTGCTTATGCTTGCTCTAAGTTTGCTTTGGAAGGCCTGGCTCAGGTGATGGCCGAGGAGTTGGAAAATATCAGCCAAGTCCGGGTTAACACTTTAAACCCTGGTGCGACTCGAACTTCTATGCGGGCCAAAGCTTACCCTGGTGAGAACCCTGCAAGTCTTCGCACACCCGAAGAGATATTGCCGACTTATTTTTACTTAATGGGCCCTGACAGCAAGGGCGTGACAGGCCAGCAGTTTGATGCTCAGCCAGCTAAGACAGCTTGATACTTAGTTTTGTTGGAACACCCTGGCTCAGACAGGGAAGTCAGGGCTTTTGCGAGCCAATTCGTTTAACAAGACTTCTAGCTTAGGCGCACTAGGGTCAACTACTTTGCAAATACTTAGCTCAGCAGTGGTTAAGTCTAGTAGCTCTTCTTGTGGTAGCGGCTCTAAGTTGGCATTGGTTAAACGTTTAACCAGGGGGGCTGATTTGGGCTCTACTTGAGTTGCATGGACAACGGCTAGAGAAGCATCACTGAGCTCTACGAGGCAGCCGGGTGGGTAGACCCCCAAACTTTGAATAAACTTTTCAACTAGGCGCTGATCAAAATCTCGGTAACGCCAACGATAGAGCAGGCCAAGAGCTTGGGCTGGGTTTAATGCTTGGCGGTAATTGCGGTTACGAGTTAAAGCTTCATAGACCGAGGTAATCGCTACCATGCGTGCCAGAAAGCTGATTTCCCGGCCTTGGAGTTGTTCTGGATACCCCGTTCCTTTGACTCTTTCTTGGTGGTGCAAAACAATATCTAAAACCTGATGATCAAACCCACCTTGACTGGCCAGTAACTCATACCCTTGCTGTGGGTACTGATGAATCAAGTCTCGCTCTTCCTTGCTCAAGGGTGTGGATTTGCTGAGTATTTTACTAGGCACCTGAAGCAAGCCCAGGGGGTGTAGAAGAGCACCCAGGCCCAAAGGGATCAGTTGATCACGTCTAAGCCCAAGGTGCTTGGCGAAAACCAAGGTAAAAACGGTCACATTAACTGATTTGGTTACGAGTGCATTTTGATGGTCTTGTAGTCGAGCCAAAAAAGTCAGGTTCTTATTATCGTGTAAAATGGCATCTAAAAGTTGCTCAAGAACTGAACGCATGTTTTTGGGCTCGAGTGCTTTTCCCAAACGTACATCCTGCAACACTCTATCCATCTGCTGGCGAATTGTAAGATAGAGGCTTGGAGGGTGCATTTGCGACATAACGACTTCCACTGACTAATTTGTTATAGGTTTTATAACATGGTTCTTTTTTGAATTTTAACAGAGTTGTTGCTTTGAACCTAGAGCTTGTCGGTTGTTTTAAGCTTTCAGGTACAGTTTTTGTAAAGGTATGCTTGTAGTTAATCAAGGTTTGAGGGCGCGTTTATGTCGCAGAGTTTTCAGGTTGTTTCCAATTATCAGCCCGCCGGGGATCAGCCCACGGCCATTGCGCAGCTTGTTGATGGCCTAGAGCAGGGCCTGGCCGCCCAGACGCTGCTGGGGGTGACCGGCTCGGGCAAGACCTTCACCATGGCCAAGGTGATCGAGGCGGTGCAGCGCCCGACGCTGATTCTCGCACACAACAAAACCCTGGCGGCCCAGCTCTACGGCGAGTTCAAGCAGTTCTTCCCGCATAATTCCGTTGAATACTTCGTGTCCTACTACGACTACTATCAGCCGGAAGCCTATGTGCCTTCGAGCGATACCTTTATCGAGAAGGACGCCTCCATCAACGAGCACATTGAACAGATGCGCCTGTCAGCCACTAAGGCGCTGTTGGAACGGGATGATGCAATTATCGTGGCTACAGTTTCAGCCATCTACGGTCTGGGCGACCCTTCGGCTTATCTGAAAATGGTGGTGCATCTGGATCGCGGTGAGCCGATGAACCAGCGCCAGTTGCTGCGTCGCATGGCCGAGCTGCAGTACACCCGCAATGATCTGGACTTTCGCCGTGCCACCTTTAGAGTGCGCGGGGATGTGATCGATATTTTTCCGGCGGAATCGGAATACGAGGCCGTCAGGGTCGAGCTGTTTGATGATGAAATCGAGCAGATCAGCCTCTTTGATCCACTGACCGGCGAAGTGCTGCGCAAGGTGCCACGCTACACCATCTACCCGAAGACCCACTATGTCACCCCGCGTGAAACCCTCCTCAAAGCCGTGGATGAGATCAAGGACGAGCTGCGTGAACGCCTGGATTACCTGCGCAAGCATGACCGCCTGGTGGAAGCCCAGCGCCTGGAGCAGCGCACCCTCTATGATATCGAAATGATGATCGAACTGGGTTATTGCACGGGTATCGAAAACTACTCGCGCTATTTATCCGGGCGTGAACCCGGCCTGGCACCACCGACCTTCTTTGATTATCTGCCCGCCCATGCGCTCTTGATGATTGATGAGTCTCACGTCTCTGTGCCCCAGATCGGGGCCATGTACAAGGGGGATCGTTCGCGCAAGGAAACCCTGGTCGAGTATGGTTTCCGCCTGCCCTCAGCGCTGGATAACCGCCCGCTGCGCTTTGAGGAGTGGGAAGCCCTGTCGCCGCAGATGATTTTTGTTTCAGCCACGCCCTCGACCTATGAGGCGGAACATGCCGGGCAGGTGGTGGAGCAGGTGGTGCGTCCGACCGGGCTGGTGGACCCAACCATAGAAATCCGCCCCGCGAAAGACCAGGTTGATGATCTTCTGGGTGAAATCAATCAGGTCGCCAGCCTCGGTGAGCGGGTGCTGGTGACCACCCTGACCAAGCGCATGGCTGAAGACCTGACCGATTATCTAACCGAACATGGTGTGCGGGTACGCTATCTGCATTCGGATATCGATACCGTGGAGCGGGTGGAAATCATCCGTGACCTGCGCCTGGGTGAGTTTGATGTACTGGTCGGTATCAACCTGCTGCGCGAAGGTCTGGATATGCCCGAGGTTTCTCTGGTGGCGATTCTGGATGCTGACAAAGAGGGCTTTCTGCGCTCCGAACGCTCGCTGATTCAGACGCTGGGGCGGGCGGCGCGGAATGCCAAAGGCCGTGCCATCTTTTATGCCGACCGCATCACCGGTTCCATGCAACGCGCCATGGATGAAACCGAACGGCGGCGTGCTAAGCAGTTGGCGCACAATGAAGAGCTTGGCATTGTGCCTCAGACCATTTTCAAATCAGTGGAAGATATTCTCGAAGGCGCTCAGACCCCCGGCAAGCGTGAAGGGGGGCAAAGGCTGAAGAAGGTAGCCGAACCTGCAGCGGGTTATGCCAGTGAGCCACCCCGAACGCCTCAGGAAATCGACAAGCTGATGGCGCAGCTGGAGGATGAAATGTTCAGTGCCGCTAAGAATCTGGAATTTGAAAAAGCGGCTAGCCTGCGCGACCAGCTACAGGAATTGCAAAATCAGCGGATTCAGCTGTGAGCTGTGTTAGAATTCTCTTATATTCAAGCTATTCAAAGAGGAATTCATGAGCGAGCATTTTGATCAG
>SKIX01000106.1 GCA_007116195.1 Marinospirillum sp.
AGAACTCCACCTCGCACACAGAAAAGCTCATTTCTGTGGCTGGGGTGCTGATCGGTTTAATTACCATTCGTGAAATTTCCAGCTGGTATCTGGCAGATACCAGTTCACTGTTGATGATTGCCTCTATGGGGGCCAGTGCTATTCTGATTTTCGGGATGCCTCATGGTGCTTTGTCGCAACCCTGGCCGGTACTGGCTGGACACCTGGTAGCGGCCACCATTGGCGTCACCATCAGTCAGTTTCTTCCGATCAGCTGGTGGACACCTGCTCTGGCGGTAGCTCTAGCGATGGGAGCCATGCACTATCTGCACTGCATTCACCCCCCCGGTGGAGCCACAGCAATGATCGCCGTTATTGGTGGTGAGCAGATTCAAGCCTTAGGCTATGCTTACCTCTTCACACCAGTAATGATGAATGCGGTCAGCCTGGTGCTGATTGCCATTCTATTCAATAGCTTTTTTCCTTGGCGGCGCTATCCCGTTTATTTAGCCCTTAGCTCCTATACTGAACCGCAATTACCCAAGAACTTTTCAGCTGAGCCTGAACCCGAGGATTTTGACGCTGCACTCGCTGAACTGGATTCTTATCGTGATATCACCACCGAAGAGCTAACCGAGCTTTATCAGCGCGCCAAGTATCAAGCATCCCTACGCTTGGAAGAAGAGCGGCGTTTAGCGGCAGAAAAGCGCAAAAAACGCCGCCTGCTAGGCAATCGTAAAACTAATCAGCCGCTGCAATAAGCTCTGCTGTTTTCTCAGCTGTTGCTGCTGCTAAAGTCCAACCCAGGTGCCCATGGCCGGTATTATAAAATACACTGGCCTGCCTACCCTGACGAACCACAGGCATCATATCAGGCATCATCGGCCTTAAGCCTGCCCAGGGAGTCCAGTCATCAGTGGCTACATCAGGAAACAGCTGTTCGACCCAGCGCACCAAAGGACGAATACGATCCGCACGTATGTCCTTGTTGTAACCATTAAACTCAGCCGTTCCGGCGACACGCAACCTCTGTCCCAAACGACTGCAAACCAGCTTGTGGGCTTCATCCAACAGACTGATTTGAGGCGCAGCTTCGCGGCTGGCTTTATCTTTAAGGTTAAGAGTAATGGAGTAGCCTTTAACTGGATAAATCGGTAGCTTGTCACCCACTTGAGCCGCCAACTTGCGACTCGCTACACCCGCTGTAACCACTACACGATCGTAGCTCTCAGGTTCTCGTTCAGGGTTGTTGCCACCCGCAACAATATAGGCTCGATGTTCATCCGCCAGCAGCTCTAATACGGGTTGGCGATAGAGCATACGTCCGCCCAAGCGCTCACAAGCCCCTGCCAGGCCTTGAGCAAATTTATGAGCATCTCCAGAAGCATCCGAGGGCGTGTAATAGCCGGCGTAGAAATTTCCTTGCAGACAGGGTTCTAGCTCGCGCATTTCTTCAGGAGTCACCGGATGCCGTTCCAGTCCGCCCTCTAACAGTAGATGCTGGATTTTTTCAGCGGCTTCAAACTCCTGGCGAGTACGATAAAAGTGGAGAATACCTTTCTTTTTAAGATCGAAGTTAATGTTTTCTTCTTTAGCCCAGGTGAACAGGTGTTCTCTGGCCTGTAAGGCCATGCGCAGAGTTTCACAGGTGTTATCATCATGGCGGGGCAGAGCTGCAGCAAATCGCGCCATCCAACTCACTTTTTGCGGAGATGGCAGAGGGTTAACCGACAAGGGAGCACCTGGTGTTAGCAGCCACTTCAACCCTTTAGATAAGGTTGGCCAAGAGTTCCAAACTTCGGTATTGCTTGCTGAAAGCTGACCACCATTTGCATAAGAGGTTTCCATAGCAGCATAACGCTGCCCCTCATAAAGAGTCACCTGATGTCCGCGCTTGAGTAGCGCATAGGCTGTGGTGACACCAGTAATACCACCACCAATTACGGCAATTTTCATCCTTCACCTCTCAATAGCAATTTTATTATTGAGTCTAGCGCAAAATAGACGGCTTATTTTCTCGAATAAAGCTAGAAAAGCAGTGAAAACCACTACAGCGGATCAGCTCTCGGCTTCCAAACCTGCCCCTTACAATCTGGGCAAACTGTATGGATGACCTGCAAAGGCGAGACATAGCTTTGATTAATCTCCTCTGGCGGCATCCAGCGATTAAGCTCCAAGGGTTTAAGCCGATTACAGAAGCTACACCTTAAACAGGCACCCTTGGGTTTTTGACTTAGATGACTTATTTCTTCTAAGTTAAGCGGCTGCTGAAACGCTTCTTCACGCAGCAAAAAATGCTTCATCTCAACAGCACGCTGGGGCAAGGGTGTCAGTTGTAATTCCATAAAACGCTTATGTGTTGGTGAATCACAACGATAGGGCCGAAACAGCACCTCTTGCCGAACGCGACAAAGCTGTAGGCTGGCCTCAACATACATGCGTGTAGTATCACTGGTAATAAAACAGTTGATCGACTGACCTAACACTCGCTCCGGCGCTAAGCTCGCTGCGGCGCCTCCTTCGCTTGCAGTTGCTATCCAGCTGTCAGACAGGCGACGAATAATATTGTGTGCATCCACCTCCAGAGCAACCGTTAGCTGGCGTAGCTCAAGGGCGGGCGGGTCTTGGACTTTGCATTCCTGAGGCATGACCACCTCCAAACCAATAGGAAGCAGGGTGAGGTTTACCTAGCAAGTAACCCTGCACTTGATCGACCTGCTGTTGATGCAGCCAGTCAAGTTGACGCTGATTTTCGACACCCTCAGTGATAATCCGCAAGCCGAGTGCTTTGGCCATAGCAATCATAGCTTTAACCAGGGTTCGCGTTTCTTCAGAGCGCTCTAGATCCTGGGTAAAACTGCGATCAATTTTAAGCACATTCACAGGCAAACTGCGTAACATAGACAGAGAAGCATAGCCCGTTCCAAAATCATCTAAAGAAATAGACGAGCCTGCTTGCCTAATCTGAGTGAGAGTATCCAGCATTAAAGACATGTTGTGCATCATAGCTGTCTCGGTCACTTCAAAATTAAACTGCTCAAGAGCCAGACCATAGCTAAGAGCAACTTGTTCTAGGCGAGCCAAAAGATCAGCTTGGCGAAACTGCATCGCAGAAAGGTTAATACAACAAACCAAATCACTGCCTAGCTGATAACGCTGAAAATCATGACAAACAGCTTTAAAAATAGCTTCTCCAAAGGGGCTGCATACGACATCCTCCTCAGCCAGTTGAATAAATTCATCTGGAAATATTAACTGCCCCTCATCATCTTGCAGACGAACCAAGGCCTCATATTCACACGGCTGGCCTGGATTATTAGCAGCAAAGATGGGCTGGTAGTGCATTTGAATATACTTTTCCGGCTCAGCCACTGCCTTCCAAAGTAGCTTAATCAAGCGGCGATTCAGCTGTGTTTTAATTTCCTGCTCAGCATCAAAAACAGTCCAGGTATTGCGCCCTTGATGCTTGGCGCGATACATAGCCGCATCAGCTCGGCGCATTAAGTCTTCCACGCTGCGCCCATGAGCAGGATAAAAAGCCAGGCCAATAGAGGCACTTAGGTAGTGGGTTGATTTAGAAGTCACATAGGGTTCAGATAACAGGCGTATAAGACTTGCAGCTACTTGTTCGGCTTCAGCTTGTTGTTTAAATCGAGATAAAATAACAACAAACTCATCACCCCCTATACGTGCTGCTAAATCATCTTCCTTAACTTGTGAGATCAGGCGTTGGGTCGCTTCACGCAACACTAGATCGCCTTCGGCATGACCGAAGTGATCATTTACTTCCTTAAATTTATCCAGATCAATAAACAGCAGGGCCAGCAGCTCATCACTTTCTGCAGCACGCATCAAGCGAGTATCAAGAAAACGTGTCATCAAGGTACGATTCGGCAAACCGGTTAAAAGGTCATAAAAAGCCAGCCGGTCTAACTGATCTTGATGGACTTTACGTTCACTGATGTCAGAAAAAATACCCACATAGTAATTACGGCCAGTGAACTCATCATGCACCCGGCTTACCTGCAACCACTCAGGAAAAACCTCACCTGTTTTGCGCCGATTCCAAACTTCACCCTGCCACCAGCCATGATGTTTAATCTCACTCCAAAACTGCTTATAAAAGTGATCATCATGCCTCCCTGAACTGAGCAACTGCGGCGTATTACCCAGAGCTTCTTCACTGGTGTAACCAGTAATCTGTGAAAAAGCCTGGTTAATGCGAATAATGTGGCCTTTAGCATCCGTGATCATGACTGCTTCTCGCAGCTGCTCAATAACTGAGTTGGCAAGAAACAAGGACTGACTAGTAAGCTGATCAAGGTGAACGCTTTCCATAACCAATAAAAAGCAGCCGCTAAGGTCGCCCTGCAAACGGGTTAAGCGATAAATAAGCAGGTCACCTCGTTGCAGATGCAGTGTTTTCTGCCCGCTCTGCTGCCCTTCCTGGAGGCTTTTTAACGCCCCTAATAATTCGATTCCACTTTCTTTTTTTAACCAGGTACGCAGGTTTTCTTTGCGGACTAACTCAGGGTCAACTTGAAATAATTCGCCAGCTTTTTGGTTGATATCCACTAAACGGGCATGCACATCAATCAGCAGCAAAGCCGTAGGCGCAGCAAAAAACAGGGTTTGATAATATTGAAAACCCTGTGTTTCTCTAACACTCAGCTGCTCTTGAACTAGAACTTCCGCTTCCAGCTCATTGACCTGCTGTTCTAATAATTCCTTTTCACTCACCAGCCTACTCAGCAACTCTCGAAGTTGCTGGTTTTCATCTTGAAAAGCCCTTAGGTCGATGGGATCAATCGAGAAGTGTTTCATCCCCACCACCTTTTGCAGTCAACAAGCCCAAAAAATGGGTTTCCCCCATCAACTCTATTGCCTCAACTTTAATTTTCAGCAGCTGACGCCCGCCCTGAGCATTTAAAGCGGTCACTTCCCGCCACTTGCCCAGGTTTCCTTCACCCTTGCCGGCTAAATAGTTTCTTAAATAGGCATCATGATGACGTGAATAGGGATCTGGCATGAAAGCTTTTATATTTTGATAAAGCATTTCTTCAGGCGAATAGCCCAATAAACCTTGTATTTTAGAGTTGCTAAAAATCAACGTACCCTGCTGATCAATCACTAACAGAGCATAGGGTAACTCTTCTCCCAGCAGCTGCAGTGCTTGCAAGCTGGTACCCTGCTGCAAGCTGAGCTGACGACTGGTTTCAAAAAACAACATCACTCCATCAACCTGCTGACTTTCATCCATGCGATAAGGAACCAGACGCAAGAAGTAGACTTCCTCACTTTTGCGCACCCGCAGTTGTTGCTCTTGGTTTTGTTCTATTACATTAAGCAGTGTTTGACGCAGGTTAGGAATATCCAAATTCAAACCCAGGGTTGTCAGCGTTTGGTTGAGGTCGCTAGTCACTAACCCAAATAGCTCTGCTGCTTTGGCTGTAAAACGCTGCACCCTTAAGCGATTATCAACCAAAATAATGCTCTCATTCATGCGCGCCAGCATGTTTTCCAGGTGGCTATTCGCTTGTTCTAACTCATAGGTTTTAACTTCAAGTTCCTCGTTAACTGTCGACAGTTCTTCGTTGGTGGACTGAAGTTCCTCATTGGCAGTCTGCAACTCTTCATTGGTTGACTGCAACTCTTCGTTAGCTGATTGCAACTCTTCGTTAGTCGACTGCAGCTCTTCATTGGTGGTTTCCAGGTCTTCAATCGAAGTTTGCAGGCGTTCTTTAAAGACTCCTATTTCACGCCTTAGGCTGTCATTACTGATCCGCCCTTCTTCGTTAAGCAGACCTGTACCACTAATAAAGGCTTCGGTTAAATCTACTTCACTAAAAGTCAGTACATAAACCTCCCCGCCTTCGGGCAAGTCCACTGCTTTCATGCTAAGAAATAAAGCTTTTTCAGCCTGACCCTCATTATAAAAAAGCGCTTGTGTCGAGGCCTGGCCTTCCTGACGCGCTTTCTGCAGCAGCGCCCGAGTATCAACCCGCAACTCTTCACGCACCAGAGACAGAATATTGGTATCGATACGCCCTTGAGGAAAGGTTAAATAAGGGCTGACATCACCACGCAAGTGCATAACCTGACCATCAGCATCAACCACAGCAGCAGTCGGCAGCAGCTCTTCAATTAACAGGCGGTCAATTTGCTGAGCAAGGTTTTTCTTTTCCTGGTACAAAGGGGAAGGCCCTTGTTCTTTCTTCATACGACTGCTAGCCAAATTGCTAGCACTGCTCACTTGATCCAAGCGTTGCGAGAGATTGGTTTTTTTACGTACAAACAGCTGGCTTTGCTTAATCAGAGGCTCAAAAAGTTCTGGCGTGGCACTTTCTGACTTGCCTAGAAAGAGTAAACCCTTGGGCTTCAAGGCAAAGTGAAAGGTCTGAAAGACCTGTTTTTGCAGTTCTGCTGAAAAGTAAATCAGCAGATTACGGCAGCTAATCAAATCCAGGCGTGAGAACGGCGGGTCCATAATCACATTCTGGCGAGCAAAAACCACCTGATCTCGTATCAGCTTGTGTATAACATAGTGGTCGTCTTTTTTTGTAAAGTATTTACTTAGCAGCTCATCAGGCACTTCTTTTATTTGGGCAGGGGTAAAAATTCCGCGCCTTGCCTGAGCCAAGGCTTGCTCGTCGATATCAGTAGCAAATACCTGGAAGCTGACTTCCTTCTGCAGACGACTGCGCGCCTGCTGCAACAGCAGGGCAATGGAGTAGGCCTCCTCCCCCTTGGCACAGCCGGCGACCCAAATACGCAGTTGCTGCTGTTCGGGTGCCTCTTCCAAAAGCTTTTCCAGAGCTTTCGCCAAATCACCGAAGGGGCCAGCATCACGAAAAAAGGAGGTGACTGAAATGAGTAGATCTTTGAATAAGCTTTCGACTTCTTTCCCTGAAGATAGCAGCAGGGTGACATAATCATCCAGCGTAACCACCTTATGCACCGCCATACGTCGAGCGATGCGGCGCTGGATGGTTTTCATTTTATAACCACTGAAGTCATAACCTGTTTGGTCATAAATACGTTGGAAGATTTTTTCCAAACTGGATTTGGTGCGCGGAGCCGAGAGTTTACTCAGTGTTTTTCCTGAAGAAATAATAAACTCTTGAATTTCACGAGCAATGCTACTGGGTGGCAAAATCATATCCACTACACCCGTATCTACAGCAGCTCGTGGCATGCCTGAGTACTTGGCAGTCTCTTCATTTTGAGCAATAGCTAAACCGTTAGCAGCCTTGACCGCCATGACCCCCTGAGCACCATCAGTACCTGTACCCGACAAAATCACCGCAATCGATTGCTCACCCTGATCTTCCGCCAGGCTCGACATTAATAAACTAGCCGAAGGCTTAGGGCCTATCTCAGCTGCGGGTCGCAGCAGCAACTCGCTTGCTTCAACCAAACCATTATGGCCAGGTGAGATAATATAGACACTACCAGCTTGGGGCCGGACTCGCTTTTCAACCAGGTGGACTGGCAGGCGTGTAGAGCGCGCTAGTAAATCTTTTAGAATAGTCGGATGCTTAGGATCCAAATGCTGAGCAATAATAATGATGGCATTAATATTAGGATCCAAACCAGCCAGCAACTCTTTAAGCGCATCCAGGCCTCCAGCTGAAGCCCCCACAGCAACCCAAAAGGGTGCAGCGGCTTGATTATCTTTTGCGACCTGCGCTTGTTG
>SKIX01000057.1 GCA_007116195.1 Marinospirillum sp.
CACCCAAAGCCTGCTGAAGCCTCAGTATAACCTGTCGGTAGGGGTTCACTATTTAGCCGGTTTGCTAGAAAGTTTTCAGCAAGACCCTATTCTTGCCGCTGCAGCTTATAATGCTGGCCCTCGCCATGCCAACCGCTGGCTAGAAGCTCATGGTGGTGAGGTTAACCCGCTTTGGGTCGAGCAGATCACTTTTGCCGAAACCCGAGATTATGTAAAAAGCCTAGTCGCTTTTCGCGAAGTCTATGCCTGGCTCTTACAAGAGCAGGATCAACGAAATACTCGAGTGGCCTATGTTCCCTAAAATACGTGTTGTGCTGGTACAAACCTTCCATCCAGGCAATCTAGGCTCAGCGGCGCGAGCCATGAAAACCATGGGGCTGGAGCGGCTGTATCTGGTCAATCCGGTCAGTTTTCCTGATCCTGAAGCCGAGCGTATGGCTGCAGGGGCAACGGATCTTTTAGAGCAAGCCGTGGTGACAGATCAACTCGCAAAAGCTGTGAGCGACTGTCACCTGGTGATTGGTGCCAGTGCACGTTTGCGCAACCAACCCTTAATTGAGCTAACACCCAGACAGCTCGGCACCGAGGTTGTCCAACAGTCTCAACAGCAAGAGGTCGCGCTAGTCTTTGGCCGTGAACGCACAGGACTACACAATGAAGAGCTCGCCTGCTGCACACATCAGGTGGCTATCCCTGGCAACCCTGACTACTCCATTCTTAATCTGGCCCAAGCAGTCCAAGTGCTGAGCTACGAGATTTTTCAAGCCAGCCTGGTTGCCGAACCACTCAAGGCTGCAGCTACCCGTGAGTATCCCAGTCAAGAAGCAGTCCAAGGGTTTGAAGCTCACCTGGCCGAAGCCTTGGATGCCTGCGGGATGCTTCACGGTGGCTCATCCAAAGCCGTGGCCAGGTTAAGTAAGCTATTTCGGCGTGCACGACCCGACACCCAAGAGCTAGGCTTGCTCCGGTCAATGATCAGTCGCTTAGAAAAACAAGGCAAGGCGCTTAAACAGCACCAGCCTCACTGAAGCTCAATCGACACCACACGCTCTTCACCAAATCGGCTTAAAGCACTGGCTACCGCAGAGTCTATAGCGACCCCGCCGGGGCACAGCATGGTACAGCGACCCTGCACCATTTCGATACGGTAAATGGTGGCCTTATCACGGCCTGGGTACTTCTCAGCCAAGTTTTTAAGCAGGGCTTGCTTTTTTTGCTCATCAACTAACATGCAATTGATCGCTCAGGCTAGGGGGAAGGGTTTTTGTAGGGTCACAACACGATTGCGCCCTTCAGCTTTTGCGCGATACAAGGCGGTATCAACACGCTGGGTCAAGTCGTCACTGGTTTCATTGGCAATATACTCTGCCACTCCTAGGCTAGCTGTCAATTGATCTAACTTTGGAAAATCGGCCTGAGCAATAGACTCTCTAAAACTGTCCGCTAGCTGACAGGCTCGGTTTAACGAAGTTTCCGGCAGCAACAGCATGAACTCTTCACCACCCCAGCGGCAAACGCTATCATTCTTGCGTACTCGCTGCCTGGCCAGCTCAGCGACCTGCACCAACACCTGATCACCAACATCATGTCCATAGGTATCATTAACCTGCTTAAAATGATCCAGGTCGAACATCACTAAAGAAAAACGAGTTTGATAACGTCGCGAGCGCTCTATCTCTTTTTCCAATAAATCATAGAAAATATGGCGGTTATAGAGACCAGTAAGCTGGTCATGATAGGCCAGCTCCTGCAGCTCTTTTTCTAAGCGTTTACGCTCAGAAATATTTCTAAAAGTGACAACACCACCAAAAACCTGACCCAGTTCTTGCCATAAGGGTGTCGCATAAATCTCAACGGCAAAACCTGTCCCATCTTTGCGCCAAAACCAGTCTTCATCCCAGTTTTGAATAGAAACTCCCTGGTTAATGACCTTATAAATAGGGCAGTCCTCTTCTGGGTAGGGTCTACAATCTACATGGGTATGATGAGTCACCGCATGACTACTTTTGCCCAACAACTCCTGTTCACTGCTATAACCCAACATGCGCAGGGCCGCTGGATTGATAAAGGTAAAACGGCCTTGAGGATCAACACCAAACACCCCTTCACCAATATTATTCAGCAGAGTCCGGCTAAAGTGCTCTTCTTCCCGCCGCTGGCTAACATCACGTTGAATTGAAATATAGTGGGTCACCTGACCATCAGCAGCACGCACCGGGGCGATATTCCACTCAACCAGGTAGGGGCTGCCATCTTTGCGATAATTAACATTGGAGCCTTTAAAGTTTTCGCCGCCTTTTAGACTGGCGGTCAAACGATCCAGTTCTTTCCGGTTAGTCAGCTCACCTTGCAGAATACGTGGACTCTGGCCTTTCACCTCCGACAACTGATAGCCTGTCATCTGAGTAAAAGCCTGGTTTATATAGAGAATACGTGGGCCTGGCTGATCCAGGCAGGCATCCGTAACCAGGATAGGGTTAGAAGCTTGATCCAAAGCAAGCAGTAAATAGGCAGGGGTTTGAGCGAGAGGCATGAACGTTCCTTGAAAAGTAACCAGCTTTTATATCATACCAGCTTTGAGCACTTACGCACTCAAGGTCTGCTGGATAACCCTTGCCAGCTGGTTAAGATCGAGCGGCTTGGGTAAGTAAGCAGCAAAACCTGCTTGCTCAATAGCGGCTAAACGCTGCTCCGAGGTTGCTGCCGAAACAGCTACGACCGGCAGCTGCTGGGTTAAAGGCTGACGTTGCAAGAGTTGATAAGCGTCCAGGCCATTCATGCCTGGTAGATCAAGATCCATTAAAATTAAATCAGGCGGCTCGGCCACAGCCAGCTCTAGCCCCTGTTCAGCAGAGCTAGCCACCTCTAGCTGATATTCAGGGTGCTCCTTAACAAAGGCTGTTAAGAGTCGTTGATTAGCGGGGTTATCTTCGATATACAGCAGCTTTTTACTGGCCCTTACCCCAGTCAAGGTATTGACCTCGCCACTGGCTTGAATCGCAGCGCTGGTCAAAGGCAGAGTAAACCAAAAACAACTACCCACCCCTGGCTGACTGGTTACGCCTAAATCACCACCCATCACCTCAACCAGCTCACGAGTTAACGCCAAACCAACACCCGTCCCTTCTATACCTGAATTCTCAGCGCCCAAGCGATTAAAGGGTTCAAAAAGCAGTTCCTGCTGTTCGGCTTCGATTCCTATGCCTGTATCTTCTACTTCGACTTTTAAATAGGGTGTCTCCGGCAGGAAACGCAGCTGAACCTGTCCCTGCTCAGAGTTATATTTGATGGCATTCGTCATTAGGTTAATGAGTACCTGTTTACAGCGCGTAAAGTCGCCCAGCACCCAGGTGCTTTCAGGCAAGCACTCAATCACCTTTATTTGCACAGCATACTGCTCGGCTATAGGCTGCAGGCTTTCCACGACTTCTTCTGCCGCCTCTTGCAAGCACATAGGCTCAAGCGACAGGTTAATGCGACCGGCTTCAATTTTCGCCAAGTCCAACACATCATTAATTAGAGTCAACAGATGCTGGCCACTGGTATAAATTTGCTTAACCTGCCGCTGTTGCCGAGGCGTTAAAGGCTGTTTGCCAGACTGCAATAACTGCGCAAACCCAAGAATGGCATTCATGGGGGTGCGCAGTTCATGGCTCATAGACGAGAGAAAATCACTTTTAGCTTTGCTGGCTTGCTCTGCGGCTTCCTTGGCAAAACGCAGCTCCTGGCTAATCTGCTCCTTCTCTTGCATTTGGCGATACAAGCGGATTAACAGCACACAAGTGCTGGTAAAGGGCTGCAACCATTCAGCCAATTCAGGCGTATAATCCTGTTCACCATTGGCGATGGCATACATGCCAATAACTTCACCTTGGTCACAAATCGGTACCCCCATGTAGCGATGCAAGGCGGGATGACCAGGCGGCAAGTGGTTGCTGCGCTGACTTGTTTGCATGGTATTGTCGATGATCAGCTTACCCTGCGAAAAAACTTGGCCAATCAAGGTATCTGGATTGGTCAAGAACATATTCCCTTCGACCAGCTTCTCCATCAACAACTTGGATTCTTCGCTCCAAGACAAGTCGGTAATAGCATGAATTTTCAGTGCAGGCTGCTTATCCTGCAAGAGCACTTCGCCTATAAAAGCATAATCACTACCGGTCAGCTCGCGTAAGGCCTCCATTAGAAACGCCCAGAGCCGATCCTGAGAAATCAAGGCTTGGTAGTCTGTCATGCCTTGATGCAGGATTTTTAACAACCCCCTTTCTTGCTGTTCTGCAAGACGGGCTGCCCGAATATCACGCAAGTCAGATAAAATGCCAATAAACTGTCGACCTTCACATGCATGGTTGCTGGATACCTCACTAACCGCAAGGTGTATCGGCAGCTCCTGCCCCTCCCGCGTTAGTGCTTGTACCTCACGCCCCTGACCTATAATGCGCGGCTCGCCACCGGATAAATAGTGATGTAGATAGCCATCATGTTCCTGCGCCCAACGCGAAGGCATGATTTTATTAACTTTTTCTCCTATTAGCTCGTCAGCAGAATAGCCTAAAAGCTGTAAGGCAAAAGGGTTCACCTCTTGAATGACGCCTTCAGCATTAATGCGCAGAATACCCGCAGCGGCTGAGTCTACAATGGCTCGATAGCGTGCTCGATTGACCTCTACTTCACGCTTTTCCTGCAACACGGCTCGCCTTTGTTGATGCAGGCGGATGAGTTCTTCAACCTGCTGCCCCAAGTCAAGTAAAAGGTCTAAATCCTGCTCGCTAAAGCTACGCGGCTGAGTATCCATAAGACAAAGAGTACCCAAGGGCAAACCCGGCTCTATACTTAAAGGCACACCGGCATAAAAAAGGACTTTTTGCTCACCCGTTACCCAAGGGCTGGTATTAAACAGAGGGTCAGCCAAACAGTTTTCCACCACCAAAGGCTTACCCAAATAAATAACCTGGGTACAAAAAGAGCCCTCACGATCTGTTTGACAAAGATTAAGACCCTGAGCCGACTTAAACCACTGCCGCTGGCGGTCGACCAAAGAAACCAAAACAGTTGAAACCTTAAATAGCTTGCGCGTTAAACGAGTTATGCGATCAAAGGCGGTGTCAGCTTCGGTATCCAAAAGCTCCAGGGTATGTAAATGAGCAAGGCGCTCTGCTTCATTCGCTGGTAGCAAAGAATCTCTAGTCATCAGCCCGGTCTCCAGGTTAGGCAGGTCTTTTTAACTTGGCTTTTACAGTGACTAAGCCCCGCCTTCACAAGCCAGGCTCCATTAGAGATAGAGTTTACCACTCATTACTAGGGCAGGTTGCTTTACACCAGTTTCCATCCCAAGTGCCAACCTCAATAGCTAAGCTGATAAACACTTTGTTTGCTTTACCTTCAGCCTAAAAATCCACTATATTTTATTTGTAAACAACTCTAAAGAATTTGAGAAGTCAGGCACTTAACCTGTAAACTCAAAGTAGCCTTTTTGGATAGATAAAAACAAATCAGGAAACAAGGAGCTCAAGTGAACCCTCTTAACCGCCTCAGTATGACTCAGCGCCTGCTTGTCGCTGTACTCATCCCTTTAATTGTTGGCTTTGTTGTCTTGGGTTTGCTTACCTTTAACCAGCTTAATGCTACGGTTCCTAAAACGATAGAGGACGGTTCTCAGCGCCAGGTAGAAGCACGTGGCGATGAAGTTGCCCGCTGGATTGAAGGCTATCGTATGTGGCTACGAGGCCTAGCGAGCGCACAAGAACTTCGGGATGCCAATAGTCCTGAAGAACTGAAAGCCTGGTTAGCCAATCAGCATCTAGGTGATGATGCGGTTGAACTTCTCTTTTATGCGGATAAAACAGGTAGTGCCGCTACCCATGATCAACAGCTGCTAGACGTTAGTGGTCGAGAGTATTTTCAAGATATCGTTATAAATGGCATCCAAGACCGAGTTTTAACTGACCCTATGCTTTCCCTGGCAACGGGCAATCCTGTTGCAGTCATTGCTGAAGTGGCCTTTAACGAACAGGGTGAACGTATCGGCATGATGGGCATTTCTCTCACCATGGAAGAGCTATCCAACATAGTTTCCAGCCTAGAAATGGGTGCCGGCAGTTACGGCTGGGTCGTTGACAGCAGCGGTATGTTGGTCGCTCACCCAGCGCCAGCAGCACGCATGCAAATTAATGTTACTGATGCCGACAGGCATGGTTATGTCGGGCTGGACGAGCACGGGCGTCGCTTTGTGCGAGGTGAAGCCGGTATAGGCGGTATCCTTAATCTGGATGGCGAGCCAGTGACCATGATTTGGAACCCCATTCCCGGCACACCCAACTGGACAGCCGGGGTTTCCGTGCCCGATGAAATCTTTACCGCCACCACCCGTGAGCTCCTCGCCAGTGTTGCCCTGGTTATGGCTTTGGTGCTTGCGGCTCTGGTTATCGTTATCCTACTGGTAGCTCGTCTGCAGGTTCAGCCCATTAAAACCATGGTTCACCGAATGAAGGATATCGCTCAGGGCGAAGCTGATTTAACACAAAAACTGCCAGTGACCAGTAAAGATGAGCTGGGTCAACTTGCCGATGCTTTTAACCGCTTTATCGAGAGTATTCGCAATCTCGTCGGCGATATTTCAAACACCGCACAAAGCTTGGCTGCTAATGCACAGCAGGTTGAAGGTGCCAGCCGCACCCTGGAAGGTAATATGCAAAATCAACAAAGTGAAGTTGATCAAATTGCAGCGGCGATGAATGAGCTGGTGGCCACGGTGGAAGAAGTTGCCCGTCATGCTCAGGATGCTTCCTCAGCGGCCCAGGAAGGTAGCGATGAAACCAGCCGGGGTTCTGATCGTGTGAATGAAGTGGTGAGCGCCATTCACGAGCAGGCGCATACCATTCAATCAACGGCCGAAGAAGTTGAGCGGTTACAAGAGTCAGGTCAGGAAATTGGCGAAGTCATGGAAGTGATTCGTGCCATTGCAGAGCAAACCAACCTCTTGGCTTTGAATGCTGCCATAGAGGCCGCTCGGGCAGGTGAAGCCGGTCGAGGTTTCGCAGTGGTTGCCGATGAAGTGCGTACTCTGGCGGCACGTACGCATGAGTCAACAGAAAAAATTCAAACCACTGTTGACCAGCTCCTGCAACGCATCACTACTGCTGTTGAAGCCATGCAGACCAGCAATGCCCGCTCTAGCCAAACAGCCGAAGGCGCACGTGCTGCCGGTGATGCCCTGGAGTTGATTACCCAGGCAATTGAAAAAATTGAAGGGATGAATATTCAAATAGCTTCAGCGACTGAGCAACAAAGCAGTACCGTAGAAGAGCTCAACCGTAACCTGGAACGCATTGTTGAACTAAGCGGCACTACAGGCGAGTCAACGCAGCAGGTTGCTAGCAGTGGTAGCCAGTTGAATGCAGTTGCGCAGAATTTGCAGCAGCTGGTTGGGCGCTTTAAAGTCTAAGCAGTTTTACTTGGCTCAACTGAGCTAACTTTACGAGCGGTGCCAGTGAAAGCTGACACCGCTTTTTTATATCCGCACCACTTTGGCTAGTTTTTAACCAGTGGTGCCTAAGCTGGTTTTTATCCTGCCTAGATCACTTCTCCCACCAACTTATCCACAGATTTTGCCACAGTTTTTGTGGGTGATTTAAGCCCTCACCAGGGAATCGGCTGACCATCCCA
>SKIX01000124.1 GCA_007116195.1 Marinospirillum sp.
AATTTGGTCAGTCGACTCATGCGTACGCGCTGCCAAGGTGCGAACTTCATCAGCAACCACCGCAAAACCTCGTCCGGCCTCACCCGCTCGTGCCGCCTCTATCGCCGCATTAAGCGCTAACTGAACTGGTCTAATAGCACCGGACACTTTAATTAGCGACAATGTCAGTCAGCAATTGAGGTGTCAGCATGAGTCAGAAACGAGCTTACAAACAGTATTCAACAGCCTTCAAAGAAGAAGCAGTAGCGCTGGTCATGGATCAAGGCTATTCGGTTCCAGATGCAGCCAAAGCCTTAGGTATTAATCCGAACCTACTCTATCGATGGAAGGAAAAGCTTGAAGCCAAAAACAACGGCAGCCAAGTCACTGAAACGGAGCGAGAAGAGCTCGTCAGGTTACGCAAAGAAAACCGTAACCTACGGATGGAAAAGGAAATCTTAAAAAAGGCTTCAGCCTTCTTCGCGAAAGAAATGAAGTAAAGTTTGGCTTCATCAGAACTGAATCGGATCATCATCCTGTTTCAGCGCTTTGCAAGGTAATGGGCGTGAGCCGCTCGGCTTTCTACGACTGGCTGAAGCGCCCTGGAAAACTCATACCTCCACAAGAGCTGATGCTAAGGCGTCGAATGAAACAGCTTTTTGAGCGTAGCCGTTCAAGCCTAGGAAGCCGAGAGATGATGAAAAAGCTTCGCGAAGAAGGCTTTGAAATTGGTCGCTACCGAGTGCGCATGCTCATGAGTCAAATGGGTCTAGTTGTGCGTCAACGCCTAGCCTACAAAGTGACCACCAAGCGTAAATTCAGTGATGCAGTTGCAGACAACCTGCTGAACCAGAATTTTAACCCTACTGGTCCTGATCAGGTATGGGCGGGTGATGTGACCTACTGTCGAACAGGCCAAGGCTGGGCATATCTGGCTATTGTCATGGATCTTTATTCCCGTCGCATCCTTGGCTGGCACATCGCCAAGCGCATGACGACGGATCTAGTCAGCAAGGCGCTCATGAAGGCTTATAACTTACGGAACCCGCCTCCTGGGCTAGTGTTTCACAGTGACAGAGGCTCCCAGTACACAAGTCGCCATTATCGAAAGCTGCTGGGAAGCTACAAAATGCGCGCAAGCATGGGTGATGTTGGTGCATGCTGGGATAACGCTGTTGTAGAGCGCTTCTTTGGCAGCCTTAAACACGACTGGCTGCTGAAAGTGCCACAGCCGACATACGAGCACATGAAAAGTGATGTGGCTGCGTATATGCGCTATTACAACTTGGAAAGACTACATACAGCCAACGGTGACCGCACGCCGGTGGACTATGAAAACGAGCTGAGAAAAGTGTCCGGTTTTAGTTGACCAGTACATGGAAGCCTGGCTAGCCGCTTCCGGGCGTAAGCCTTTGGGTGTCTATCACGAAGCTCTGTGGCAACTGCTGCTTGAGGAAGCGCCAGCGATTCAGTTATTGGGGCATCATCTGCCGATCCGAGATGATAAAAGAACCCTGGGTGAGTTGGACTTTCTTTACCGGCATCTACCCAGCAACAGGGTTTATCATTTAGAAGTCGCCATTAAATATTACCTGGGTTTGCCGCAGGGGCCTGGGCAGCCAGAGGATTTATGCCGCTGGATTGGGCCTGCTGGGCTGGATAGCCTGGCTCTTAAGGTCGCTCATACGGAGCAAAAGCAGCTACCCCTCAGTGATCACCCCTTGGCTCAGCACTACAGCCAGGGAAGCGTGACCCACAAACAGCTAGCTCTGCCAGGTGTGCTGTTTTATCCCTGGCATACCTGCTTGCCGGCACCCCTTAGAGCCAGCAAAGATCACCAGCGCGGTTGGTGGCTTTATTTGCATGACTGGACGGATTTTCTTGATTCGCTCAACGAAGAGGTTTGCGGGACGCTACTGAGTAAGCCGCATTGGTTGGCTCTTCCCCGTCAGGATGAACTTTTAGCGTCCAGTGAGCTGAGCAAAATCCTGTACAGTCATTTCAAACAACGCGGCTGGCCATTACAACTGGCTCTTTTTTCATCCAGCAAGGGGTGGCAGCGCGTTTTTCTGGTCAATAGCCAATGGCCTCAGCAGATTCCTATATCAGTAGGAAGCGCTAGATGCTATCACCCAAAGACGATTTGAAAAAATTTCACATGTGAAATCTTACAAGCTGTTGAGCTTTAGGAGTTGCACGCTATTGGTTCTAACACAAGTCTTGCTGCCATCTTCAAGCTCGATCCAGCACCACTCCTCAGCAACCTCTTCATTTTCAAGAGTGGCAAAACGATCGATTAGCAGACGACCTCTTACTTTATCTCCGTTTTCTAGTTTTGCTTGAACCTGCGCAGCAACCTTTTCAGGCTTAACCAGACGGTATTGAATCGCTACTGGATTTGGAGGGGCTGTAGGTGCTTGCTCAGCTTGTTTAGGTGTTTCTTTACCCGATTTGAGGTGCTCTAGGGTGTCCTCAATCTGCTTTCTTCCAATGCATTTCGCTTTAACAGCTTTGGCAAGCTTCTTGGCTGCTGATAAATCCAATTTTGCAATCTTGTGAAGTGCTAGGACTAAAGAAATATCTGTAGTTGCTTTGCTTTCTAAGAGTTCAGAAATAAAGTCTGGCAGTTTGTTGAGGCTGGTATAGCGAGAAACCCAGGTTCTACTTTTCCCCGTTTTCTGAGCGATTTCTTTTCCTGAGAGCCCGCTCTCACTGAGTGTTTGAATCGCCGATGCGATTTCTAGGGGGGTAAGATCTTCACGCTGTATGTTTTCTACTAGTTGCAGCGCTGTTTTGTCATGATCTGTTTCAGGCTGACCCACCAGTATGGCTAAGGCGGTATCCACATTTAGCAGGGTTAGGGCACGTAAGCGGCGTTCTCCGGTGAGTAGATCATAAAATCCTGGTTTTGAAGAGGGAGTGACTTCAATTGGGGTTCTTTGCCCATCTTGTTGAATTGAGCTGGCTAGGTCAGCCAGCCCGTCTTCATCGAAGGATGACCTCACCTGTTTGCTGATCAGCACCTTACTTAATTGGATACGAAGGATTTGCGGTGTCGGGCTTGCTTGATCCTGCCCCTGAGAGGTAAGACCTTCAAGGTGAGTTTGTATAGTGTCCATGAGTTATCCGTCTTTTGATGGTGTTTTAATTATTCTATCTCACCTCTTGAATCCTCTCCAAACAAAGGCTCAAGGCTTTACTAGTGCAACACCTGTGTCTTAATTTGAGCTGCTACTGGTGAGCAGTTGCTAAACTCTGTATATCCTGGAGAGCACCGAAGTGGGAAGGGCTCGCTATTCATCCGAGCCAATGGATGTCATTCCAACGAGCAACTACGCGTTCAAACCCTAAATGGATTTTTGCCGGAAATCGTTGGTCGTTGGCGTCATTTTTAATTGACCCCTAACCCTGTTTTGGGCATCTTGTTTTCAAATCTCATTCGAGGCTCTATAATTTTGTATGCTTCTTATCTGTTCTAAGGATTCCCTCCCTTGAAAGCTTTCTTGTTTGGTCGCTGGTTAGCCAGCGGCTTGATCTTTTTGTGTGTCTTTGCTTTTCTGCTTCTTCCTGTTGCCGTTACTTGGGCGCAAACCTCCGATGGTCAGGGCCTGGTCATCGCCAGCTGGAATATTGAGCGGTTGGGCCATGGGCAGAATAAAGACTACGCAGCTCTAGGTCAGATCGGTCAGTTGTTTGACTTTATTGCTGTGCAAGAAGCTATGACGGCTGAGGGCCTGTATCGCTTTCAGGCTGCGCTGCAGGAAGCCACCGGTGAAACCTGGGGCATGATGTATTCGCACCGCATCGGGCGCTCCACCTACAAGGAAAAGTATGCCTTCGTCTGGCGTGAGTCGCGGATCGATTATCTCGATGGGGCAGTGGTCTACCTTGACCCAGGTGATTTGTTTGCTCGCGAACCCTATTCTGCGCGCTTTAAGGATTTAAGTTCAGGTGATGAGTTCGCAGTCGCCACGGTGCATATTGTCTATGGTCGCCGGATCAGCGATCGCACGGCAGAGATTGAAGAGTTGGCGCGCTACTGGGACTGGTTGCATGAAATCTATCCTGGCACACCCATCTTGCTGATGGGTGACTTTAACTTGCAGCCTATGCACGCGGCCTGGCAGCCACTGAGGAACAAAGGTGTAGTGCCCTTGATTATTGAAGGCGCGACGACTCTATCCGCTGTGGACGGTCGCTTTGCTAACCTCTACGACAACATCTGGGTTGCTGAATCAGGTTCCTATGCATCTAGCCCTGCAGGGATTATTGAGTTCCCTGCGCTGCTGGGCATCACCCATGAACAAGCACGCCGGCATGTGTCCGATCATGCCCCTATTTATCTGCTGACACATCAGGCGGGGTTGCGCGGCAATATGCGCTCGGATGGCTTTGAGTTACAACCCAGTGCAGAAGCTTTCAAGACTGAAGCCATTTCAGGGCCTTTGATCGGGAATCGTCGATCAAAAATTGTTCACCGCCCAGACTGCCCTTCATACAGTCGAGTCGGTGAAGCTAATCGAATTTATTTCGAGACTCTTAAAAAGGCTCTGGACGCTGGTTATCGACTCGCAGGAAATTGTCCGTGAGCTTCTTTAGCAAGTACCCAAGCAGCACAGTGAAGAATTTAGCTCCCTGTGTTTAATCGAACCTGAGTTATGGATCTTGTGCCTTGCTATATGTCTTTGCAAGCTGGCTTCAGATTTTCTAGCAGTAGGTCTAGCAGATGCCCAGGCTTGGCTGCAGTGAGTTTAGGTTTGCTGTCATGGCGGTTCTGGAAAATGTGGCCATGTTCGTTGCAATAGAAGCGGGTGGTGTGTGCGCTACTCCGGCTTTGGAACTTTACGCGAGTTCGCCATTGGCCGTTTCTGGTGTCAACAAAGCTTTTGCTGGGGTGGAGCTCAATCCCAAGGGCAGTCAGCCAAATACTTTCTCCTGTTTTGTTGACGGTAACAGCGTGATCACCATAGGGGTGCTGATAAAGGCTAGAGAGTAAGCTGTCTGCGATTTGGTACTGATTCTGGCTAACTTGATGCAGGTTATCCAGTTGGCTTAGTAGGCGGTCGATGTTCATCTGCTTCCTCCTTGAAGGGGTTCCATAAAACTTACATGATGTTGTATCTCTTGGGTAGTGTAAAGCGACTCTTTATGCAAGTGCATCACTAATTCAAGGGGTTATCTAGACAGGTTCTTTGCGTTTGGGTGTATAACTGCAGGTGTTAAATCAAGGCTTATAATTAAAAGTGGTTAGATTGAGACGAGGGGATATGAATCAAATTAATTCAGCTAAGCTGCTTCATAGTAAGTGGACAGCCGTCAAACCCGTTAATCGGGAAAAGCATTTTTTGGTGAGCAAGGTTGAATATGACGAAGGGGGCTCAGTATTGGTATGTATCCTAGAGTCGGTGTTGACGAAGAATGAGTACGCCATTGATTGGCGGAACCTGAAAAGTAAACAGCAGTGGATTCAAGGCTGGGTATAGCCGTTGGTGAGTGAAAGATGGAGAAAACCAAGATTAATCTGGTCTGGTTCAAGCGAGATTTACGCCTTGAAGATCATGCGCCGCTTGCGGCAGCTGCTGAGTCAGGCCTGCCGACTTTAGTTTTCTACACCTTTGAGCCCTCATTGCTGCAAGAGGTGCATCAAGATCAGCGGCATGCACGCTTTATTGTGCAAAGCCTGGCTGATCTTTCTCAGCAACTGCAGCAGCATCAGGTGCAACTGCTTGTCTTCTGGAGCGAGATAGAGCCACTTTTAGAATGTTTAAGTGCTGATTTTACCCTGGTGACTCTGTTTAGCCATCAGGAAACAGGGCTGGCTGCGAGTTTTGTCCGTGATCAGCAGCTTACCCGCTGGTGTCGCCAGCGAGGGGTTACTTGGCAGGAGTTTATACAACATCCTGTACAGCGTGGTTCGAGAGGGCGTCAGCAATGGCGGCGCCAGGCCCAGGCCTTCTGGAAGGCTCCTCAAGCTTGCGTTAATTGGGGCAGTTGGTCGCCTTTGGTGTTGGAGCCTGCACACCAGGCGTGGGCACTTAAGTGCCAACGTTTGCCCAAAGCCTGGTTGACCTCGATTCCAGAGCAACAAACGGGTGGCAGCCAAATAGCACAGGCACGATTAGCACAGTTTCTAAGCGAGGAGCTTCCTTATTATCGGCAGCATATCGGTCCAGCAGTCAGCAAGCAAAACCTAACTTCACGTCTGTCATCTTACCTTGCCTATGGCAACCTTAGTGTAAGACAGGTGATTCAGCAGCTCACGGCTCAAGCAGCAACACGCCCACAACGCCGCTTCTATAGTCGTTTGGCTTGGCAAGGCCACTTTATACAGAAATTTGAGTCTGACTGTCGCATTGAGCACGAAGCGCTTAACCCTGCGGTGGGTGAGCTTTGGAAAGCCCGGCAAGCGATGCTGGATGTCGTTGAGCAAGAGCGCCGCTGGCAGGCTTGGGCAACTGGTTACACGGGGTTTCCCCTGGTAGATGCTGCAATGCGAGCTTTGATCCATACCGGATTTGTAAGTTTTCGGCTGCGAGCCTTGCTGGTAAGCTTTGCTTGCCATCACTTAGAACTGCACTGGCAAGCTGTGGCTATCCATCTAGCGCGTTTGTTTCTTGATTTTGAGCCAGGCATCCATTATCCACAAATACAGATGCAGGTTGGGCTAACAGGTTTTAACACTCTTCGAATTTATAACCCGGTAGAACAAACTCGACAAAAAGAGGCTCAGGCTGCTTTTATTCAGCACTGGGTTCCAGAATTAAGCAGCCTACCTCTGCCACTTTTACATCAGCCCTGGAAGCTTACACCTATGGAAAAGTGCTTCTACCCAGATCTTTGCTACCCAGAACCCGTGGTAGACTATCGAGCCAGTGGGCGTGCTGCACGTGAGCGCCTTTGGACTTGGCAGCGCTCAGCTGCTGTTCAGGCCTGGGTGCCACATCTACTGGCTAGTCAGGTCGAATCCCCAGCTCGTCTGCATGCCAACAAAAACCGTTAGTAGGGTGAGGCATTTATTTTGGCATACAATGTGCTGCTGCAATGCTCTGGCATCTGTTAACGGCTTCTCACCCATCGGCCTGATCTACGCATTAGACGTGAAAGGCAATGCCAGCGGCAATCGGATACTGACCAAGGTAAACCCAGAACTAAATCAGCAGTTCTTAGGTTCACTCCATCCTCACTGGCGAAACCGCTTCGGAAGAACTAGGGTTGATGGAGACAGGCTGTTCAACCCTGATGGCAGCAATAAGGTTAGCGTAGGTTGAATGGAAAGGCAGGTAAGAAGCCAGGCTTCGTTAAGATTTTTTGGGTAGGCTTTTGGGTGGGATAAACAAAAAAGCGCCCCGCAGGGCGCTTGATTACTGTATTCTTGGTGGAGGGCCAGTCCTCCACACTATGGGCTCTCCTGTAAGTTGATAGACAAATATGGACACGATAATTGATTGAAAAACATAGGAAAATATAAAAATATGTCTATCGCTGTCTTTCCTGATCTGGCTGTGTCTTCTTCCAAGTGGCATACTGAGTGGCCTACTCAATGGCCTACTCAGTGGCCACTTAAAATCAACTGGAGACTGCTCGATG